>JAPOYW010000440.1 GCA_026706425.1 Gammaproteobacteria bacterium | reverse complement strand
CTCGGCGGCGTAGTCTAGCGATGCGGCACCGCCGAACCCCTCGAAACCCACCAGGTTGTCGAACTCGTCGGCCAGCTCGA
This sequence comes from Gammaproteobacteria bacterium, assembly GCA_026706425.1. Lineage (GTDB taxonomy): Bacteria > Pseudomonadota > Gammaproteobacteria > Pseudomonadales > Azotimanducaceae > VXYL01. Next base: position 13,471 of record JAPOYW010000440.1, on the reverse strand, counting down.
AGAAGAGGTCCGCCTTGGTCTCGAAACCGTAGTAGGGGCTGTTGTAGATGACCGCCGACAGGTCTGGGGCGGCGCTGAGCACCGCCGCGAAGTGGGCGCGTTGTGCCGCCGGGGAGGTGCCCCGGGAAAGCACCCGTGGAATGATCATGAGTCCGTCCGCGCCGACATCCTGGGCGTGACTCGCCAATGCAGTCGCCCGCGCGGTGCTCTGGGCGCCGGTACCGACGACGACCGGAACGTCCGCGTCCAGCAACGCCTCGACACCCTCCCGGCGCTGATCGTCGGAAAGGAGCGGCCACTCGCCCATGGATCCGCAATAAACGACCGCCGCCATGCCCGCATCGACCAGTTCCCCGCCCTTCTCCGCCAGCGAATCGAAATCCGGTTTGCCGCTGGCATCGCAGGGCGTCATTAGCGCCGGCAGGCAGCCTTCGAAAACAGACATGTCGTCGACCATGGTCACGCACCCGTACCACAAGGCCGACAAACTAATGCGTCAGGCCAATGCTCTCAAGTCGGCGAGCAGGGCGTTCACGTCCATCGCTTCCACGCCGCCGCCCTTGGGAAAACGACCGTCCCGACCGTGCACGACGATGGCGCGGTCGGGTTGGATGTCGTCGAACGCTATCCGAAGCGCCCGGTCCATCGTCGCGAGCCCACGCTTGATCTCGATGGCCCAGCGTTGTCCGTTGGGCATTTCCAGCACGAGATCGACCTCGACCTTGGTCGCGGTGCCGTAGAAACTCGCCTCGGTGCGCTCCGGGACGATGTGCAGCACGTTCTCGATGACGAAGCCCTCCCAACTGAATCCGGCAACCGGATGACTGAGTATCGCCTCCTCGTCGTCCAGACGCAGCAACGTGTGTACGAGCCCACTGTCACGTACGTAGATCTTCGGCGACTTGACCAGGCGCTTGGCCACGTTGGCATGGAATGGCGGCAAGCGGCGGACGAGCAAGAGGTCGACGAGGAGGTCCAGGTAGCGCGCCACCGTCTTGGCGTCCACGGCCAGACTTCGCCCGATCCGGGCCGTGTTGCAGGGTGTTCCCTGGTCGTGGGCGAGCATGGTCCAGAATCGACGCAGGGTCTCTGCGGGGATCCGCGGGCCGAATTGGGGAATCTCGCGCCGCAGGTAGGTGTCGATGAAGTTCGCCCGCCAGATCGCACTGTCGCGGTCGCTCGCCGCCAACAGACTGCGCGGGAAACCCCCACGCACCCAAACCCTTGAGGGCGGATTGGGGAACTCGGTCAGATCGAACGGCCCGAGCTCGACGGTGCCGAGGCGCCCGGCAAGCGACTCGCCGGCCTGGCGCAGCAGGTCGATGGAGGCAGAGCCCAACAATAGGAATTGCCCCGACTGCTCACCGCGACGGACGCGTTCGTCGATGACACCGCGCAGGACCTCGAACAGAGCCGGTTTGCGGTGTATCTCGTCCAAGACCACCAAACGTCCCCGGTGGCGCGAAAGGTACCCACCCGGGTCGTCGAGCTTTTCAAGATCGGCGGGGTTTTCCAGATCGAGATAGATGCCTCCCACATCCTCGGATTCCCCCACCTGCGCAACGGAACGGGCCAGTGTGGTCTTGCCAACCTGGCGTGGTCCAATCAAGGCAACTGCCGGGAAAATCCGAAGATAGTCCCGGACGCGAGACTCCAGATGTCGCGAAACAGACATTGTCACCTAAAGTTGCAAAACGGGAACATCATACCTGATTTGCAAGTTTAAGCTCGCAGTGAGGGTCTGCCAACCGGGCACCTTTCGGCGTTTATGTCGACTGGACGAGGTCAGAAGTCGAGCGTTGGTTCGCCTTGTGACACACTTGCCGCAACGGTTTGAGCGTCGACGACTCCGCAAGGTTGGAATATCGCGGGCCAGACCTCACATAGACCAACACAACCTTGAGGAGACCGCCGTGCTCGACACCCGCGTCGCGCAATCCACCATCGACCATGCCATTGCCCTGGGCGCCGACTTCGCCGAGGTGTTCGTGGAGCGCAACCAGGTCAACAACATCGCCACCGTCTCGAACCAGGTCCGGGACATCGCCTCGGGCATCGACTTCGGCGTCGGTGTGCGGCTGGCCTACGGGGCCAAGGTCCTGTACGGCTACACCAACCGGACGGATGCCGAGGAACTCAGGCGGATCGTCTCCGAGCTCGCCGCCAAGGACCGCCGCGATCCGGCGGTCAGCGCGCAGGCGTTCGACTTCCGCACCGCGGCGGACATCCATGGCGCGCAACGGACACTCTCCAAGGACTCGGAAGTGCGCGACAAGGTCGACTACCTCTTCGCCGCCGACCGGGCGGCGCGTGCGGCGAGCAATCTCATCTCCCAGACCCAGGGGGCCTGCGGGCAGCGCGAACAGGCCGTGGAGGTATTCAACAGCGACGGCGTGCACATCCGCGACACGCGCCACTACATCCGCGCGCGCCTCCAAGCCGTGGCGTCCAACGGATCCGACCAAGCCACCGGCATGCAGACCGACGGCGGTCTGCTGGGCTGGGAAATCGTCGAGACCCTCGATCCCAAGGCGTGCGGCGCCGAAGCGGCGCGCCAGGCCCTCGTGAACCTTTCGGCAAAGCCGTGTCCGTCCGGGCGCATGCCCGTGGTGATCGGCAACGGCTTCGGCGGCGTGATCTTCCACGAAGCCTGCGGGCACCTCCTGGAGACCACGTCCGTCGCCAAGAAGGCGTCGGTGTTCCACGACAAGCAGGGCCAGATGATCGCGAACCCGGTGGTGAACGCCGTCGACGACGGCACCCTGGAACGGGAGTGGGGCTCCATCAACATCGACGACGAGGGCATGCCCACCGAACGCACGCAACTCATCAAGGACGGCAAGCTCGTCAGCTTTCTCGCCGACCGCCTAGGGGCCGAGCAAACCGGTCTGCCGCGCACCGGATCCGGTCGGCGGCAAAGCTATCGGTTCGCGCCGGCGTCGCGAATGCGCAACACCTTCATCGAACCGGGCACGGCAAGCTTCGACGACATGATCGCCTCCATCGACCGCGGCGTGTACGCCTCGCACATGGGCGGCGGCTCCGTGCAGCCCGGTACCGGGGAGTTCAACTTCGCGGTGACCGAGGGGTACTACGTCGAGGACGGCAAAATTCGCCACCCGGTGAAGGCGGCAACCCTGATCAGCACCGGCCCGGACGTCCTGAAGCAAATCTCCATGGTTGGCAGCGACTTCGCCCTGGCGACGGGCATGTGCGGCTCCGTCTCCGGCATGGTGCCGACCACCGTGGGTCAGGCGACGCTGAAGGTGGACGACATCCTGGTCGGAGGCAACGCCTGATGGTCGCCACCGTTGAAGCCAACGCCGAACGGGTCCTCGACAAGGTTCTCGCAGCGGGCGCGCTCGGCGACCTCGTCGTCCAGGAAGAGTCGTCGCTCTCGCTCAAGGCGCACGACGGCGAACTCGAAGAGCACAAGGTGACATCGACCCGCGTCTACGGCGTGCGGGTGGTCAAGGACGACCGTGCCGGCATCGCCTACAGCGAGGCCGCCGATCCCGCCGCGCTGGACTCCATGGTCGAGCAGGCGTTCGTCAACGCGACATTCTCGCGCGTCGATCCCGCCGAGTCGGTCGCCACCGGCGACACCATCCTGGTCACCGACGACGCCTCCCTCTGCCCGGACGATCCCACGACCGTGGAGGCGAAGATCGCCGCGGCGCTCTATCTCGAGCGTGAACTCACCGCCCGCGACAAGGTCCGCAACGTGCCCTACAACGGCGTACAGGACGCGACGGTCGAACGGCACGTCTTCGCGACCACCGGCCGCACCGCGCACAGCAGGGACCGGGTGTGCAGTGCCTTCGCCTACGCCCTGCTGAGCGACGGCGACAAGGATGCGCTCGAAGGCGTGCAGTCGCACACACGGCGATTCGACGAGATCGACACCGCCTGGATCGTCGACGAGACCTACCAGCGCTGCGTCGCGATGCTCCACGGCGAAGCCCTGTCGAGCAAGCACTACGACGTCCTGTTCGACGTCGAACACCAAGCGGACCTGTTTGCCGTCTTCCACGACATGTTCTCGGCCAAGTCCGCGAGGGACGGGATCAACCCGCTGCGCGACAAGGTAGGCGAACGCATCGCGGTGGACGCGCTCACCGTCCGGGACGCGCCGCTCAACGCAGACGGGCTTGGCTACGCGCTGTTCGACGACGAGGGCCTGCCCACCACCACGACCACACTGGTCGATGGCGGAGTGCTGCGGACGCTCGTCCACAACAGCGCGACCGCGACGCACTTCGATGTGCCCAATACCCGCCACGCCAACCGCTCGCCGCGCGGTCCGCTCGGCGTCGGCCTACACCAACTCGAAGTCGCGCCGGGCAACGTCGACGAGACCGCGCTCACCTCGGGGGAATACCTGGAGATCGTCGACCTCGCCGGCCTGCACTCGGGCGGCAATCCAGTGTCCGGAGATTTCAGCTACGGTGCCGCTGGCTTTCTCTGCCGGGACGGCGAACGCACCCGCCCGGTGCGCAACATCACCGTGGCGGGGAATTTCTACGGGATGCTGAACAAGATCGATGCCATCGGCGATACGCAGCACTGGAACCCCGAACGCTCGGCGCTAATGGCCCGCATCCGTTTCGCCGACGTGGCGATCTCGGGGTAGTACAACAGGACGTCGGGACACCACAAGGGTGTCCCCTACAACGTGATCACTCCGTTGTCGGGGGATCCGCGCTAGCCGGCTCGGCTGATTCCGACGCCTCGTCGGAATCCTCGGTGTCCGACGCCGGCTCGTCGGCAGCCTCTTCGGCCGCCTCCGGCTCGCCCTCGGGGGCAACGTCATCGGTCCAATCATCCGCGGCGTCGGTCGTCGCCGCGCCGCAGGACCAGCCGAAGCCCCTTAGCTTGTCCAGGAACTCGCCGAATCGTGCTTCGCAGTAGCCGGCCTCGCGTTCGGCGCGCCAGAGCACCTGCTCGTCAATGCCCTCGGTCGGTTTCGCATATCGGACTTCGCAAGGCACCGCATCGCCCGGGGTTTCTTAGCGCAATTCCACGGTTCGCTCGAGCGACGCCATCGTGCAGGTAACCGACTTGGCCATGGCCAACTCGCCTCCCAGCACCATCAAGCCGCCGACCGCCAAGATCAAGTTCCGCACCGGTGATCCCCATTCCAAACCCAACGTGAAGTGTGCCACACGACTCCGAGAGCGGCGCGACAGTCGCTGACTCAGTTTGAAATCGCGGAGTCCGCTGCGCCGCTGTGCCGGAACAACGCAAGCACGACGCCCGCTACTACCCGCTCGAACACCACTTCGACGGCCATGCCGATCTTCACGGCCTCAGGCGGCACATCGACGAGATTGGACGTGATGCGCGGACCCTCGGCCAACTCCACTTCCACCGTCGCCAGCGGGGTGTGGCCGGCCAGAGCCGGGTGTACGGCTTGGTGGGTCACGACATAGGAGTACACACAGCCCTTGCCGCTCATCTCCTCCCAATGGAACGTCATGGACTGGCAACTACCGCACATGGCCCGGGGCGGGTGCTGAAGCGCCCCGCAATTCGAACAGCACTGGACGACGAGACGGCGCTCTTTGAGGGCATTAAAGAACGGCTGCGCCTCCTCGGTGGGCCGCGGCAGCGGCAGGTTCGGCGGTCGCTCGAAGCGCCACCCGCTCACGATTCGCCTCGCTCGAGGATCACCGATCCCGTGCCGATGCCGGTATCGCAGAACGAAAACCGGACATCGCGTACCTGCGCGGTGGACTCTCCCCGCACCTGGCGAGTCGCTTCGATCAGGTGGTTGATGCCTTGCAGATAAGCCTCCGAAAGGTGGCCGCCGGAGGTGTTGACGGGTAGACGGCCGCTGTCGAAGTCCGTGCCGCCTTCCTCCACCAAGGGAGCGGCGTCGTCGACGAACCCGTAGTCCTCCAAGGCGAACAGCACGAACGGTCCGAAGTGGTCGTAGATCTGGATGACGTCGACGTCGCCGCGGCCAATGCCCGCCATGTCGAACAGCCGCTTGGCGCCGCGGACTGCGGGAGATCCTACGCCCGGCCCCGATTGCGCGGCGGCGCGAATCAACACCAGGGGCTTGCCGAGCTCCCGGGCCCGGTCCGCCGAGGCAAGCACGAGCGCGCCGCCGCCGTCGGTCTCCAGGCAGCAGTCGAAGAGATGGAACGGATCGACGATCAGTCGCGACGCCTGGTGTTCCTCCAAGCTCAGTGTGCGGCCGTAGAAGGTCGCCCGGGGATTGCGGTTGGCATGCCGACGCTGGGCGACCGCCTGCATCCCGAAGTGACGGCTGGCAATTCCGGTGTCGTGCATCCGCCGTCGGGCGACCATGGCCAGTCCATGTTGCGGCGTCAGCAGGCCATGGGGCTCCGTGAAAGCGCCGACGCCCCGCCCGCCTTGTCCGGTCACGTCGCCGCGGCCGTAGCGCCGCCCCGAGCGCCCGTTGACGCCCCGATAGATGACGACCACGTTGGCGAGTCCTGCATGGATCGCAGCCGCAGCGTGGGCGACGAGCGGCGCGCCGACATTGCCCGCCTGGTTGACCTCGCCCCACCAGGCGAGGTCGGGAATGCCGAGATTCGCCGCCACCTCGGCCTCGGTGCTGGTGTCCACCCACCACTTCATCAAGCCGTCCACCTCCCGCGGCTCGATCCCGGCGTCGTCTAGTGCCGCTCGAATCGCCTGCAAGGACAATGCGAGTTCGGTTCGCCCGCTGGCACGGGAGTAGTCGGTCTCGCCGACGCCGACGATGGCGACGGCGTTCGAGAAGCTCACTGCGCTACTGCTGCTTCACGTGGTAGCCGACAACGCCCCACGAACCGTCCGGTTGGCGCTGCATGGATATGGTCTCGTAGATGCTTCCGGCATCCCAACTCGAGCTGTACACGACGATGGTGTACTCGCCATCCGGGGCGCCGATCGGATTGGTGGCATAGGTCGTCGTCCTCAGTTCCCTGAACTTCATCTCGCCCAAGGGATCCCGGGTCTCATGGGCCTTGGCGATCCACATGTCCCGCGATGCGACCTCCTCGCGAAACCAAGGGGCCGCCGCGTCCCAGCATTTCTCGTAGTCGCCTTTGTCCATCAACGCGATCCACGGCTTCGATGCCTCGTAGGCGGACCGTTCCGCCTCGGGGTTGCTCTCAGAGCAGGCACCGAGTAGGAGACCGAACCCGACGAACAAGACTATCGTAGGGCGCTTCCAGCCCGGTCCGCTTCGGATTCTCGCTTGGAACATATTTTTCAACCCGTTGAATCACATGGGCCCGCGGGGGAGATCCTACCGCGCCGGCCCGTGCCGACTATACCGGCCCAATCGGCAACGGGACGGGACGAGCCCGTCCCCTACACAATCGGGCATGAAGGCCGTATGATGCGCGTCGCTATGAATTCGATCGGACAAACGACGGCCACTACGACGACCACCACGACGCGTGGAGGGGCACCCTAGTATCCGACGGAACAATGGCGGCCCACTTGAGAAGGCCGCCCTTCGAAGAACCCCGGAAGGCGACGGCCAACCGGGGTTTTTGTTGCAGCACGAGAAGACAGGCAGGGACAGGCAATGCGCAACCTAGAGGAATCCAAAGACGACAATCGACTCTACAGAGTCCGGCACAGTCTCGCCCATGTCCTGGCCCAGGCCGTGCTCGAGATGCGCGAAGGTTCGACCCTCGGCTTCGGACCGCCGATAGACGACGGTTTCTACTACGACTTCATCCTGACCGAGCCCCTCACCGAAGCCGACTTCCCCGAACTCGAGCGGCGCATGAAGAAGATTCTCAAAAAGGGCCAGCGCTTCTACCAGGAGGAGGTCCCGCTCGGCGAGGCCTTCGCCCGCCTCGACGAGATGGGCGAACCCTACAAGCGCGAGTACGCCCGGGAACTCGTCGACAAGAACGACCTTGAAACCCTTTCCTTCTACCGCAACGGACCGTTCCTCGACATGTGCGAAGGACCGCACGTCGAGACCACCCGGGACATCGCCCGCGACGCCTTCAAGCTCCGGAGCGTCGCCGGCGCGTACTGGCGAGGCGACTCGGACAACGTGATGATGACCCGCATCTACGCTTGGGCATTCGCCGACAAGGCAGCGCTCGACGACGCCGTCGAGGCCTTCGAACTCGCCCAGGAACGCGATCACAAGAAGCTCGGTCGGGAACTCGACCTGTTCACCTTCGACGACGAGATCGGCCGCGGCCTGCCGCTCTGGATGCCCCACGGCACCGTCGTCCGAGACGAGTTGGAGAAACTCGCCATCGAGCTCGAATTCAAGGCCGGCTACGATCGCGTTGCCACCCCCCACATCGCGAAAGGCAGCCTCTACGAGCAGACCGGACACCTCGAACACTACAAGGAGAGCATGTACCCGCCCATGGAGGTGGTCGAGGAGACTCCGGACGGGAGTGCCACTCGCGAGAGTTACATGCTGAAGCCGATGAACTGCCCGCACCACCACAAGATCTACGCCGCACGGCTCAGGAGCTACCGCGAACTGCCGCTGCGGCTCGCCGAGTACGGCCAGGTCTACCGGTGGGAGGCATCCGGGGCGGTTTCGGGTCTCGCCCGGGTCCGCATGCTGTCCATGAACGACGCCCACATCTACTGCACAGAGGAACAGACCAAGGAGGTGTTCCGCGAGGTGATCGCGGAGTACGACGAGGCGTACCGCATTCTCGGCCTCAAGGACTACACCATCCGCCTGTCACGTTGGGACCCCGACGATCCCAAGGGGCGCGAGAAGTACGTGGACGCGCCGCGCGACTGGGCGCGAACCGAGGCCATCATCGCGAGCCTGCTCGACGAGATGGGCATCGACTACGAGGACGGACCCGGCGAGGCGGCGTTCTACGGTCCGAAGCTCGACGTCATGTTCCGCACCATCACCGGCAAGGTCGAACAGCTTTCCACCGTGCAACTCGACTTCGCGGTGCCGGGTAGGCTTGGCCTCACCTATGTCGGGGACGATGGTGCCGAGCACACCCCGTACTGCGTCCACCGGGCGCCCCTGAGCACGCACGAACGGATGGTGGCGCTCCTAATCGAGCATTTCGGCGGCGCGTTTCCGACGTGGCTCGCGCCGGTCCAGGTTCAGGTGATCACCGTATCCGAGCAATTCCACGACTACGGATCGGGGCTCGTCGCCCGGATGCGGGACAACTTCGTGCGCGCCGAACTCGCTTCCGAGAGCGATACGGTCTCGAAGAAGATTCGCGATGCGACGACCCGCAAGATTCCGAACCTGTTGATCGTCGGCGAACGCGAAGTGGCGGCCGGAACGGTGACCCTGCGTCGCTACGGAATCCGGCAGCAGGCCACGATGCCTTTCGAGGAATTCGAGACCGCACTCGCGAAGACCATCGAGAATCGCACCCTCGAGTTCGCACTGGACTGAACCGGTTGAAGCGCATGACAGAATCCGTAGGGGCGGGGCTATCGCGCCCGAAGGGCGCGCCCGCGCCGCACACAACGGATTCGCTCGGGACGGGACAACGCCGCCAGCCCCACCCCCCAGAAGGCCCGTCCCCTACTGCACGGTAGGTTTCGCGCCGCCGTCAGCCAAGGCGATGCCCTGGGAAAGGTCGAGATAGTCGATGAGGATGTTGGCGGTTTCCCTAACCAGGATGTCCTCTTCGGGCTCTTCCGGCTCGAGATTGACCACGCCCAGGACGTCCAATTCCTCAACGCTAGCGACGGGTTCCTCACCCTTGGCGACCAGGAGTTGGTTCTCCAGGCGCAATGCCCAAGCGTCGTCCGCAGCCTTCTCCGCCAACCGCGTTTCCTCGGAGAGCGACAACTCGGTCCGCGCCCGCAACCCGTCCAGGTACTCGCCCCTCGCGCGGAGGTAGGCAAAGTCCGGGTCGTTCGCGACGCGTTCCTCATGGCGATGCTGCAATGCTTCGACGTGCGGGCCGAACCGTTGCGCGGACGCATGACCGATGGGCGCCACGTCGGACCCTCGTCCACCGATGGCACCGCCGAAGCGGTCCCGGTGCGGCATGTCGCCCGGTGCCGGGTATTCGATGTCGGGGACGATCCCATTGTAGTGGGTGCTGGATCCGGAAACCCGGTAGAACTTGCGCTCCGTTACCTTCAACTGGCCCCGACCCCGCGGCAGCTCGACAAGCGTCTGCACGGTGCCCTTGCCGAATGTGGGGCTGCCCACGACGACGCCCAGGTCGTAGTCCTGGATCGCACCTGCGAAGATCTCCGACGCGGACGCGGAGCCTCGGTTGACCATGACCGCCAGCGGACCGTCCCACACCGCGGCACCGTCGTCGTCGCCAAGGACGCGGGTACTGCCACGCAGGCTCTTGACCTGCACGACCGGACCCGAATCCACGAACAATCCCGTCAACTCGACGGCTTCCTGGAGGGAGCCGCCCCCGTTATGGCGCAGGTCGATGATGAGCGCATCCATGCCCTGGGTCTTGAGTTCCTCGATCAGCTTGGCGACGTCCCGGGTGGTGCTCTTGTAGCCCCGATCGCCCTGCTCCATGGCCCGGAAGTCGGCGTAGAACGTGGGCACGACCACGACGCCGATGCGATGCTCGCGGCCGGCCCTGTCTACAGTGAGCAGAAACTTGCTGGCCGACTGGTCGACGAGACTCACCGACTCCCGCACGATCTCCACGACGCGTACGTCCTCCTCCTTGGCGCCGGCGGGAATGACCTTGAGGCGAACCCTGGAGCCCTTGGGGCCGCGTATCAACTGCACGACATCGTCCGATCGCCAGCCGATGATGTCCACGAGCGGCCCCCGGTTCTGGCCCACCGCGACAATGCGGTCGCCGGACTTCAGCTCGCCGCCCTTTTCCGCCGGTCCGCCGGTGACCAGGTCGCGAACGACCGTGTATTCGTCCTCGGTGCCCAGGACGGCCCCGATACCCTGCAGGGACAGTGACATGAAGATGCCGAAATCCTCCGAGTCCCGGGGCGAGAAGTACTGCGTGTGTTCGTCGTAGGTCAGGGCGAATGCGTTGACGAACCGCTGGAAGACATCCTCGCTTCGCGTCTGCCGGATCGTTCGGGCGCGATTCTGGCCGCGCTTGGCCAACGCTTCGCCGATCTCCTCGAACGATTCTCCCGCGAGCTTGCCCGACAGCACGCTGCTCTTCAGGTAGAGACGCCAAAGGTGCTCCAAGGCTTCCCGGGAATCCGGCCAAGGGGCATCGGACCGGTCGACGTCGATGGCTTCGTCCACAGTGAAGTCAAACAGATCCACGCCGTGCCCGATGAGTTTCGCCTCGTACTCGATGCGTTCGAGGGCGCGTCGTCGGTAGCGGTTGTAGATCACAAACGCGGGTTCGACGTCTCCCTGGCGGAGCGCATCGTCGAGCTGGTAGCGATAGTCCTCGAACTCGGCGATGTCGTCCGCCAGGAAGTGCAGACGCCGCAGATCGAGGAACTCGAGGTAGTTGTCGAAGGTCTGGCTCGACACCTCGTCGTCGAGCCCCTTCTTGACGAAGTGCCCGTCGCGCAGCCGATCGACGATGTCCACGCTGGTCTGGCGGTGACTCGGCTCCGGCTCGAGTCCCAGCCAATCATCGGGCTGAATTCCCGTGTCGGCGACCGCCGTGGTCGCGAATGCGGCGAGTGCGACACCGGTCGCAGTCCGGGAACCAAAGATGCGTCGTGTCATGGATATCCTTGCGCTGTGCTCGTTCACGCACACCGGTGGCGCACGGGTGTGCGAATGTAACCCATGCGTCCGGGTACGGCCACCAGCACTAGCGAGGCCCCGCCTCAGACCGAACGACGCATGTCGTACGGGACGGGCCCAGGAGTCTGCGCCGCAGCAACGGCGCGCTAGCGCCGTTGATGGCGCGGAGTCCGGGAGCGGTGGGGTTGGGGCCAGACGGCGAGTGCGCGCCCTTGCGGGCGCGTTCGAGCGGTCTGGCGGCGTTGTCGCGTTCCGCAGCAGGGACCTAGGGCTCCCGATGGCGGGCGAGGACAAGCCTCGCCCCTACGGCGGGACCGACATGGCGTAGAATCCGCCGACTTGTCAGACCAGGGACACCGACAGCATGAAGCGCACGCCATCGAACCCACTGCCGATATGGTCGTTCGCCGGGGTGGTACTCGCCGTTTGCGTGGCGGGATGTGCGCCCGATGGTGCAGCGACCGATTCCCCCGAGGCTGAACCTCCGGACCCGCCTCGCGCGTCTGTTGCCGAGAATGCCGAGCGTTCCGGCATCGTCACAACGGACTCCGGATTGCAGTACGAAGTCCTAGTCTCCGGGAACGGCGCGACACCCGGACCCACGGATACCGTGACGACCCACTACCACGGCACATTCGTCGATGGCCGTGTCTTCGACAGTTCCGTCGAGCGCGGCGTTCCCGCGTCGTTTCGGGTCGACCGCGTCATCAAGGGCTGGACCGAAGCCCTGCAGATGATGAAGGTCGGCGACAAGTGGAAGATTGTCTGTCCTCCCGATTTGGCGTACGGGGAACGGAGCCGGTCGGGCATACCGCCGAACTCGACGCTGATCTTCGAGATCGAGCTGCTCGGCGTGCAGCCGAGCGGTTGACCGCCCGCCGACCGGGGAACCGAATGACGTGCCATAGTGACACTCGCCAGCCGTCGTCCCGGGCCCGTTCCGTCGCCAGGATAGGCTGAATCGTGGCCCTCGCCCGTACCGTCCTGCTCGGCTGCATAGCAGCCGCGTTGGGCATCTGGTGGCTCGGTCGCGCCTACGAAGTGGACAACGCAGAACTGCTCGGCTACCTCTTCTCGAGTGTCGCGTTCGTCGCTGTGACGGCGATTCTCGGCGTCGCCGGCGCCGCCGCGCTTTGGCTAGTCAGGCGGCGCCGCAAATAGGACGGGACGGGACAAGCCCGTCCCCTACGGTTGTTTCCTGCCGCGTCCTATGGTGTTCGCGTCATTGAAGGTTCGTGAAGAAGCGTTCGAAACGCGGTCGATAGTAGCTGTCCGTGTCGACCGAAAACGCCACCGCGTGGGCGCGCCCGTAAATGCTCCGCCGGTCAACGAACCCGATCACGCGGGAGTCGCTGGAATTGTCCCGGTTGTCGCCCATCATCCAGTACTTGCCTTCGGGAACGGTAAACGCGGGAAACGTCGAGCACGCGCCTAGATCCGCGCATCGGCAAATGGCGTTCGCGAGGGGGGCCGAACCCGCCGCACGACCCAGGTAACGCTCGCAGTTTCCCCTTGGGGGTCCGAGCAGCCGGGAGAGTACGACCTCGTGGGGATCCCGCGCTCCCGGGCGACCGTCGAGCATCACCACGCGGCTGGTGCCCGGAAGGGATTCGCGGTAGAACCGATGCCGAGTCGTGTCGTCTATGGGCAGGGCACCGATCTCGCCAGCTTGCAACGGCGCGTAGTTGGCGGCTTCGCCGTTGATCGTCAACCGGTTGCGGTTCCATTCCACCCGATCACCGGGCACGGCCACCACGCGTTTGATGAACAGCCGGCCATCCGCGGCGTGGTGGGAGGTCACGAAATCGCCGCGGGAAGGATGGG
>JAPOYW010000232.1 GCA_026706425.1 Gammaproteobacteria bacterium | reverse complement strand
CGTTGTAGATGATGTAGTCGCCCCAGGTGCCGGCCATCTGCACGCCTTCTTCGTCCACCGCCTCCGGCGTCGAGTCGCCGTCGACTTCTGCTTCGTCCGTATCGGCGTCTTGCCCCCATGCCAGAGCCCCGAATACGAGAGTGAGAATGGAGGTCGCGAGTAGACGACCTGAGATTCCGAGTACCATGTCAATCCCTCCCCGTGACATGCGTCGACCCTGGGCGGGCATCGACATCGTGTGCTACTAACCCATTTCCCGATCATGACCGAACGCATGCGCAAGTCAAGGAAGATGTCGGCCCGGGCGGTGGCAGCCGCCTGCCTGCACCTCGCGGCGCTGCCCGCAGGGGCCGACGGGATCGAAACGATCACGGTCGTGGGCACGACGCCAGCGAGCGACAAGGATCTCGACGTCCGCGATTTCCCGGGTAGCGTACAGACCGCCGACGCGGACGACCTCGGAGCAAGCGGCAGTCGGGACATTTCGAGCTACCTCTTCCGATATGCCCGGGGCGTGCACATCAACTCGGCCCAGGGCAACCCGCTGCAGTCCGATCTCTACTACCGCGGCTACGCCGCCTCGCCGTTGCTCGGCCTGCCCATGGGACTTACCGTCTACCAGGACGGCGTGCGCCTCAACGAACCCCTGGGCGATGCGGTCAACTGGGATCTGATCCCGAGGCGCGCCGTCGCCGGGATGAGTCTGCTTGGCGGCTCGAATCCCTTGTACGGACTCAACACGCTGGGCGGATCCATCGTGCTCAACATGAAAACCGGCTTCGACCACGCCGGACACGCCGTCGCCGTCGAGGGGGGCTCCCACGGGCGGTTCATCGGCAGCGTCGAAAGCGGCGCCAACAATGGGTCGATGGGCTACTACGTGAATGCGAACCGGTTTCGGGAGGCCGGCTGGCGCGACCTGTCGCCGTCCACCTCGGAAGTGCTCTACGGCAACGTCGGCTGGCGCGGCGAGGGACGCACGCTGCGCATCGACCACCTCCGCGGCACTTCGGATCTCACCGGCAACGGCCTGTCCCCGATCGGTCTGCTGGCTCGAGACCGTACGGCGATCTTCACCGCACCGGACATCACCGAGAACGATTCCAGACTTTGGCGGATCGGAGGAACGATGGTTCTGGGTGGGAACGCCACGCTTGTCGCACATGCGCATGTTCGCGATAACACCACCGCGTCCTTCAACGGCGACGGCATCGAGGAAGACGACATCGACGAGTTGATCGATGGGTTCGGCGGCAGCCAAGCCCTATGGGCGGCCCTACCAGGCGGCTGCCGAGACGAAGAGATACTCGCCGCTGCCGGGGACGACGACTTCGAGGAAGCCGTCGAGGGGACGGGCTGTGCGGCCGTCAACAACCTAAGTGTCCGAGGCCAGGATTCGCAGGGCGGCGTGGCCGAACTACGCCTCTCGACCGACTTCATGGGCACCGAGCACGACGTCAACGCGGGGATTGGCTACTACCGGGGCGAGAGCGGCTTCGACTCCCGCGTGCAGTTCGCCCTGCTCGATCCGGCTTTGCGGTCGACGGTCGCGCCGGGCGCGGTCACGGGCGGTTTCGCCGACGAACGGACCGACATCGCCACCGGTGTCCGGCGATTGCACGTCTACCTGCGCGACAGCTTCTCGCTTGACGATGCTTGGGTCGTGAACCTGGCCGGCTTCTTCCACGACAGCGAAGTGAGTCTCCGGGATCGCACCGGGGGACAGCCGCAGTTGAACGGGACCCACGGTTTCAGGGGCTTCAACTGGAGTGCGGGCGTCGTCCGTCGATGGGACGGCCGGGACCTGTTCGGCGCAATCAGCCAGTCGAGCCGGTTGCCGACGCCCATCGAACTGGCCTGCAGCGAAGCGCTCGCCCGCAATCCCGAGACGGGCGAGATGGAGGAATGTCGTCTTCCCAACGCCTTCCTCGCCGATCCGCCTCTCGAGGAGGTCGTGGCGAGGAGCATCGAACTGGGCGCGCGCGGCACGAACCGGGCGGGTGGGCAGTGGTCGATGGGACTGTTCCACGCCTACAACGACAACGACATCACCTGGCAGACCGGGGCGACCCGGGCCCACGGGCTGTTCAGGAATGTCGACGGCACCCGTCGGCGGGGCGTGGAGGCATCGATCGCCAAGACCGGCGCGACGTGGCGTTGGCAACTCGACTACAGCTACGTCGTCGCCACCTTCGACGACGACTTCGACGTGCTGAGCCCGAACCACCCGGCGAACGCGACGGTGGACGACGACGAGGAGGACGACGAGTCCCGGTCAACGCGTCCGGTCGAACGGGGCGACCGCATCCCGGGCATCCCCGCGCACCTGCTCAAGGCGAATCTGGCCCGGTCCCTTACCGAGCGTGTCACCATCGGCACGGACGTGATCGCCGTTTCCGGCAGCCATCTCCGGGGCGACGAGTCCAACGAACTCGACGAGCTTGACGGCTATGCGGTGGCCAACATGCGAGCGAACTATAGGACGGATCGTTTCGAAGCATTCCTGCTCGTGGAGAACCTGTTCGACGGCAGCTATGAAAACTTCGGGCTGATCGGCGAGGAGCCGGACGAAGTCGTCGGCTTGGACGACATCGGCGACGACGTGCGTTTTCTCGGTCCCGGCGCACCGAGGTCGATTCGGTTAGGAGTGACGTTGTGGTTTTGAAGTTCAATAGAGTGTTGACTTTCGGCCTTCTGCGTCGTCAATCCGGCTCTTCCAGTCCCCTGGGATGACACTCTTTGTGACTTCCCACTCTCTTTTCAACAGTTCCCGCGCTTGTTGCATGGCCTTGGCCATATTGTCCGGCCAACGCGGATCAGGTTCCAGAGGGGGCGACTTAGTCAATGCCCTGAGTGACTTGAGGAATGCGTGATCTTCATTCTTGTGGATGTTCCACCGCGGATTGATGCGGAGTTCGATTCGGTTGTAGATGGGCTCCATGGCCTCTTCCAAGCTGTGAAGCCTGTCCCCGTCGGGAGTTTCTTCGTGCGTAGCGTCGGTCTCTGAGTCACTGGCCGGTTCGGGGCGTGGCGACTTTTTTTGTAAATGCGGTCACGGTGCCGGTGGTATTGGGTCGCGATGCTCAGGAGTTCGGCAATGTCTGATCTGAGTTCATTGATCCACTTCTGTCGGAACTCTGCGATCTTAAGTCGGTGGGCGAGCCAGCCAGCGACAAGCGCGGCGACCACGACCGCAAAAGCCGGGAGGTACGCTGTCAGGGACGGCGCGGAGGCGGCGAGAGGTTCCATGTGGGGTGGATGGCCGAACGCGAGCACGAGCGAGAAGGTGATCGTAGCACGAGCCTAGCGAGCGAAAGGACTTGAAGTTGAGATGTGAACATCCCTGGCGGTGGCGGTGTGCGGCGTCTCGACGACGACCCTAAGACTACGCCGTATTCGACGCTGATCCGAGGAGCCTTCCTACGAACAGGAATTGCTGGAGTTCGCCCGGAGCACGGAGCAGGGAGGGACTTAGTCATCTACCGCCTCGCACAGAAAGCCACGGACTTTGTCAAAGCCCCGAGACCCGTCTCGGCGGTTCACCACTTGACGCGCTTCGTGCAGTGGATTGGGACTTCCCAAGCCGGGTCACACATAGCGATATCGAGGGGATCCATCCCTACCCGGCCAAGTTCGTCTCGGAGTTGCCCCGTGCGCTATTGGCGGCGCTACCCATCCAAGAAGGTACTGCCGTGCTTGATCCTTTTTGCGGCAGTGGGACGACGCTGGTCGAGTGCCAGCGGCGAAAAATCCCCGTCATCGGCATTGATCTGAATCCCATTGCTTGCCTTATGAGTCGTGTTAAGACGACAGTGTGTGTCCTGCGGACCTAGAGCACCGAGCTCGCAAGGTCGTCCAGTTTAGCCAAGACGCAGCCTAGGCCGCCCGCCCCGGATATCCCCAACCTCGACCACTGGTTTCAAGCACCCGTCCAAGAAGCTCTGTTGCGGCTTACAGGAGCCATCGATGGCGCTGATCCACACGTCAGGGATTGCCAGCGCTTGGCGCTATCGAGCATTGTCGTACGTGTTTCCAATCAAGAGAGCGACACCCGGTACGCAGCCGTCTCCAAGAACATCGACCGTGACGCGGTGATAGCACTATTTCTACGAGCGACCGACCGTATCGCTTCGGCATTGAACAGTAGGAAATATACGCTGGGTTCAGCGTGCGTAATCGAGGACGACGTCCTTGCTGTTCAGCCGACGCAGATCACAGAGCCCGTGGGGCTTGTAATCACTTCTCCCCCGTATCCGAACGCTTACGAGTACACCACAAGAGGCAGGAGCAGATTAACTTCGTCAGCGATATGGTGGCGACCGCGATCAAGAGAATCGACAATGCCGACGGCGCATCGGATAGTCTGCTTTACTACAACATGCTATTGCGGGTCTGGAGCGCTTTCTCAACTCGAACCAGGCGTCATCTAGGCTGACGTTTGCGGAGAAGGAGCAGCTTAGGCTCGCACTCCCGTACACCTCAGATGGACGAGTGGCATACCTCGCCAGTGCTGATACGCTCGATGAAGACTTCGAGAGATTCTTCGACGACGCCATCCAAGGGTTTCGAGATGTTCCTTGGCTTGTCTTGGAAGATGGAGACCATTGAGAGATGAGGACGACGGGCGCGCTCGGGTTCCTCCGACACGGTGCAACCGGTATTGGGAGCGTAGCCCTCACCTTCACAGGTGCCGTGGAGCTGAGGGCTCGATCCGTAGTTGCTGCGGACAAGGTGCTATAGCTGCGGGCGACCTTCAGGAGGCCGTAGTCAGCCCACTGCCGCATGAGCGTTCTTCGCCGCCCGAACAGGTCGCTGCGGCGGTACGCGGCCTCAACGCGGTAGCTGTTGACCATGGGCTGAAGCGAGTTCGCAGACCTCCTGCGCCACCTCGGTGCACTCTGCGGCCCAGTCGTGGAAGCTGGAGCGGAACCCGTGCGGCACCGCGCCGATCTCCAGCGCCTTCATCCTCCTCCCATCGCATGGTGTCCCTGCATGCGGGCCCTTTTCGGAGGGAAACACGAGGTTGTCTGGTGGGCAAGTTCCCGGCGCGCCTCGTCGAGCACGTCGAGCGCCGCGCCTGGCCGTAACGACCGGGGTTGAGTCCGATCGGCCTTGGCTGTCAGAATGACCCTCGCCCCACTGCGCGTAACGGGAAACTAGGACGCTAGGTCTGAGGGCAACACCGCGCCATCTGGTCGGAGCAACTTGAACGTTGCTCTCATTCTCTTGTCCTTGGAAGCTAGCGCACCTTGCAGTACGCCAAGGACGACATACTGCATGTCGATCACGTCATGTTGCAGCTTTTCGCGCAGCTTCGTGGTGAGCTTATCGGGAGCCAATTGACCGTGCTTCTCCAACAACTCAAGCGCGTAGAGGAGGGTCACCTGCGTCCAGCGGTAGAGCGCCCACTCCGGGCCGAAGGCACCGGTCTGGGCGACTTGCATTAGGAATCGGGCACCCGGCGGCGCGTAGGCTCCGCCACAGAGCACCTCCGCAAAGAACTTCACGATGAAGTCCCTGTCTTGCGCAACTTCCTGCCTAGCCAAACCGTACGCCCTCTTGCGCTGCTCGGTAGAGCCGTTGGTAGTCCCCTGAATGTGGACATGGAGTGTGTTGGCCTTCTCGATGAGCGCATCGACCTCTTGATCGAACTCGATCTCGGTGAGCGCCAATGCGTCTCGCCTCGCCTTGGTCAGGTCATCGAACTGTGCGCTGAAGAAGGCGTCGAGGTCCAAGCCTTGGACGAGATTCTCAGAGGGCTGACCAGCGCAAACCAGGTCGTGTATCTCCTTTCGAAATAACTCGCCGACGTTTGAGACGACGTAGACTCCGCCATTGCCTCTCAATTTGCGGAGTTTCGAAAGACAGGACTGACGCGCCGATGGGTTCGAAGACGCAACCTCGAAGAAGAAAGCATCTGGAAAGAGCAAGCTCCAGTTGCGCTGGATCTCAGCGAGGGAACCGGCTCCTTGTACATAGCTCTTGTCGACGACTATGGCTGTAGGCGCTGTGGAGTTCGGTGCGGAGATGGGCGGCGCTCGCCACGGCATGGGAGCGGCTGTCCCTGCCGCACGGTGGAGCGCGCCTAACATGCGCATCAGGCGATCAATCGTAAAGCGGCCAAGGTTGGCGTTGCGGACCCGCGAATAGTCGGCTGCGGCGAAACCCGTTGCTTCGCCTGCCTTCCGGACGCTGAGGCCGCTATCGTCCAGGGCAGAGATAATGTCGGCAGCCAAGAGCGCTTTGGCGTGTTTGAGGTCCGCATCGGGATCTCCGAGATCCCGGAAGACGTTTCCGGTCCCTTCGACGAGTTCGAATTCAGGTTCTTCGGTCATTGTCCAGCTCCTTTCTGAGACGGCTCAGACGCGCCTTGATGAGGTCGATTTCGGGTTTTGGCGTCCGGGTACCCCGTTTTGACTTCTTTTGGAACGCGTGGACTACCCAAAGTGACCCCGACAACTCGGTGACGTATACGACGCGCCATGCATCGGTTCGGTACCGAACGGCGATCTCCATGACTCCCGAGCCCAATCCCTTCATCGGTTTCGCTACATCGGCCTTGCTACCCCGTGCCGCAATGGTCAAGGCGGTGCTAATGCGGTCCCGAACTGGCGCGGGGAAGGTGCGGTAGGCTCGTTGGGCAGATCTGATCCATCCGATTGGCCGCGCATCTCGTTCCATAGGAACTGCACGTTGTCATATTTGCCTACACCGGTCAACGACCTGTGGTTGGAAGCGGTTCATGCCGGATGGCGACTGAGAGCTCACGAGTCGGCGAGCGTTTTTCGCCAAGCAGATCTGTGAGCGCACAGAGCGTGGCGGAACCGGGCTATACGCTGGTATATTCCGAATTGGACGACGCTTCACTCCGAATTGGACGGACGTGAACTCCGAAATGGACGAGAACCCACACCGCATTGGACGCCGCATGCCGAACCTTGCGGGCAAGCCAGAGAACATCTTCGTGGCCCGCCATGTTGAGGGCCCAATCCGCACGGCCCTCGAGGACACGCGCATCGTTGCATTGGTGGGCCCACGACAATCAGGGAAGACGACGCTAGCCCGTCGTATCGCCGAACGCGATGACCGACTATTCGTCACGTTGGACGACGATCAGGCTAGGCGTTTCGCCCAAGACGACCCCGCCGGCTTCATGCGCTCTCGCCAGACCGCCGTGATCGACGAGATCCAGCGTGCGCCGGATCTCATCCTGGCACTCAAAAAAGCGGTTGACGAGGATCCCCGCCCGGGACGCTTCCTCATCACGGGCTCGGTGGAGTTGTTTAAGGGCGCGACGTCCCCCGACTCTCTGGCCGGCCGTGTCGAGACCATCGAACTCCTGCCGTTCTCGCAAGCGGAACTCGCCCGGGGCGACCCACCGACGTTTGTTGAGCGTGCTTTCGCCGGCGACTTCGACGTGTCGCTCACCGCTACTGGACACGCCCGCCCCACGGCGAACCTGGTCGAGCGGGTCGTCGCGGGCGGGTATCCGGAGGCGTTGTCGCGCTCCGTCGCGACCCGACGGCAGAATTGGCTGCGCAGCTACGCGCGAGCTCTGGCGGAACGCGATGCGACCGAGATTGCGACGATCGGGAAACCTGCCGAAATGGTTCGCCTCATCGACCACATGGCCGTGGTCGCGAGCGAACTGGTCAACATGTCCAAACTAGGATCGCGCCTCGGCGTGGACGGCAAGACGGTCGACCGCTGGCTAAGCCTGCTGGAGCACATGTTCTTGATTCGCCGCATCCCGGCTTGGCATCGCAGTGGTTTGAAGCGTCTGGTCAAGGCGCCGAAGCTGATGTTCCTGGATTCGGGTCTGCTCGCGGCGCTGCGGCGAACCAGCGTCGCCGATGTCGCGCGAGACCGCCAGCGTCTTGGGCCGCTGCTGGAGTGTTTCGTCCATGCCGAACTGGCCAAGGCTGTTTCGTTGTGCGAAGAGCCGACCGCGATCAGCCACTACCGCGACAAGGACCGCGTCGAGGTCGATCTGGTGCTCACCCGATCGCCCGGCGAAGCTGTCGGGATCGAGATCAAGGCCAACGCAACGGCGCGGCCCGAGGACTTCAGAGGATTGCGGCGCTTGCAGGAGGCCCTTGGAGACGACTTCCGGTGCGGCATCCTCCTCCACGACGGCGACCGCGTCGAGCCCGTCGCCCCGGGGCTCTTCGCCGTGCCGATCGACGTGCTGTGGAGTAGTTGAAATCCCAGTTGCGCCGTCAGCTTGCGCTCGAGCTGGTCGTGCTCTAGTCCCCCGATAGGACCGCCTCGACTTCCTGCAACAGCGCCTCGTTCCTGACCGGCTTCTGCAGGACCCGGTTGGCGGCGCCGGTCTCGGCGAAGCTCTCGGCCAGTCCGGGACGCTGGTGCATGGCGCCGCCGGACAAGGCGATGATGCCGATGTCCGGATTGGTCTTCTTCAGTTCTTCGAGAATCTCAAGCGCCGTCATCCCGGGCATGTTGACGTCCGTGATGATGGCATCGGGGTTTTCCTTCACGAGGGCAAGCGCGGCGTCGTTGGAGGGTGCTTCGAGAACGTGGTAGCCGTTGCTTCGGAGCAGGAGGGCCAGGGCGTAGCGCACGATGGCATCGTCGTCGGCCAGCAATAGGGTCGCCATGGATCTAGCCCTCCTTCGCGACGTTTGGAATGAGTAGTTCGAAGGTGGCGCCTTCGCCGGGTTCGGATTCCACGGCGGCGTCGCCTCCCCATCCGCGGGCAAGGTTGTAGACCACCGAGAGCCCGAGGCCGATGGCGTCGGCGTCGGCCTTGGTCGTGAAGAAGGCATCGAAGGCATGTTGCTTCACGTCTGTCGACATGCCAGGGCCGTTGTCGGCCACGGTGATCCGGACGTAGCCGCCGGGCACCATGCCGCGCGCCCGGGCATCGTCGCTACCCACATCGACGGTTTCGATGGCCAGCACGATCTTGCCCGCATGTTCCATCGCTTCCGCCGCGTTGGTGACGAGGTTGTTTAAGGCTTCGTCGAGTTCCACCCGGTTGACGCGTATCTCGCCGCGGCGCGTACCCACGCGCACATCGACCTCGATGTTCGGCCCCACGTTCCGCCTCGCCCGGGCGGCGACCTCGCCGAGGTAGCCCCAGGGTTCGATGTCGTCGGTCTCGCGGCTCCCGCCCGGTGCCAGCGCCAGCGCGTTCTTGACGATCTCGGCACCTCTCTCGGCCGCCTTGAGCGCCTGGGTCATTTCCGCCTTGCGTTCCTGCTCGGACACGTGGTCGCGATCGAGGGAAAACTGGGCGAGGGTGATGACCGGCTGCAGGACGTTGTTGAGTTCGTGGGACAAGCCGCCGGCGAGCGTGCCCATGGCCGCCATCTTGTAGCCTTCCCGGAGCTGCTCCTCCATCGCGCGACGCCCGCTGATGGCGTCCTCGAGATCGCCGACGGTCTGTTCCAACTCGCTGTTCAAGTGCGCGCTCTCGCGCCAACGGCGCCAGGCGAACCAGGCGGCGACGAGCATCAAGGCGGGGACGGCCGCGACGATCTCGTCGAGATTCCAGCCCTCCTCTTCCCGGGTCAGGTTGAACACGACTTCGACTAGGTCGACGACGGCGAATAGGAAAGCGATCAAGACCAAGGCGGCGGCGCCGATGATCAGATCCTTGGCGGATGCACTCATGCGATTTCTCGGTTGTGGGCAATGTCAAACGGGGCCGACACTGTCCCCTACCCCAAACCGAGAACTTTCCGCGACGACGTCCTTCCTGCACTCTATCGCCTCCACCTACCATGGACAACTCAATTGGCACAGACTCCCCGTTTGTTGCCTGAGGGCCGGCCTTCCTCGGGGAGATTTCGCGGAGCCAAATCTCCGGGCGACCACAAAGCGGTCGCGTTGGGCATGATCGTCGCGATCGGTGGCGGCAGCATTCGCCGGCTCGAAACCGAACCCATCGACCGCGAGATCATCGCCCTGACGGGGAGGCCCAACCCCCGGGCTCTGTTCGTACCCACCGCAAGCAGCGACTCCGCGACTTACTGCCGGCATTTCCACCGCGCTTACCGCGAGACGTATGGCTGCGTCACCGACGAGTTGCTGCTCCTTGGCCCTACACCGGATCCGGTGGTGGTCCGCGACAAGATCGAGCGTGCCGACATCGTCTACGTGGGCGGCGGCAATACCCTCAAGATGATGCGCCGCTGGCGCCGGCTGGGCGTCGATGAGCTGCTGCGCAATGCCTTCGACCGGGGCGCGGTGCTTTGCGGGGTCAGTGCCGGGGCGATCTGCTGGTTCGAACGGGGCCACAGCGACTCCATGGCCTACTACGATCGTGACCATTGGGACTACATCGCAGTGACCGGCTTGGGCCTCGTTGAGGGGACGGTCTGCCCGCACTACAACGGGCGTACCTACGGCGTTCCCCGCCGCCGCGACTTCCGCGCCATGATGGAACGCAGGGGCGGGCGAGGGCTTGGCATCGACAACCACTGCGCGGTGGTGTTCAAAGGGACCGGCTATCGTGTGCTCAGGACCAAGCCACGCCTCGGTGCACATGCGCTGTCGGTGGACCGAGGCGAATTGTTCGAGCGCAGGCTCGGCGTCGAAGCGCGGTACGTTCCCGTCGAGTCGATGCACAGGCCAAGGGCCTGACCAAACCAAGTCCGAGCTTGACGGACGCCCGCTTGCCGCCGCCGACGCATCGACCGCTGATCGCGGACGCGAACTTCCTGCGCTTGTGGTTCGCGGGCGCGTTTGCCGCCACGGCCCGGTGGCTGGAAATGTTGGCCGTGGGCATCTTCGTCTTCGAGGTCACCGCGTCTGCGGCACTCGTGGCGGCGATGTTGATGGTGCGCATGCTTCCGATGGGCCTGTTCGGGGTGTTCGGTGGCGAGATCGCCAACCGCTTCGACCGCAAGCGGATCCTCTTGACCACGCTCGGCCTCATGTTCTGCGTCGCGGTGGCCGTCGCAGGCCTCGCCTACTTCGACCGGCTTACCGTTTGGCTACTCGGGCTCGCTGCCTTCGTCGCCGGACTCGCCTGGGTGGTCGACTTCCCGGTGCGGCGAACGCTGCTTGCCGACGCCGTCGGCAGTGCGCGGCTGGGGTCCGCGATGAGCCTCGATACCGTCGCCAGTTCGGGAACGCGGATGATCGGTCCGCTATTGGGTGGCGCCCTGTACGCCGTGGCCGGGATCGACGGGGCGTTCCTGCTCAGCGCAGGGGCCTACGCGCTCGCGTTCTTCGTTCTCATCGGCCTGCCACCCATCGCCGGACATGGGACCGTCATCGGGGGCAAGGTCGCCCATCGCATTCGGGACGGCTTGCGGATTTTGCGCCGGGTGCCGGTGCTGCAGGGCGTTCTCGCGGTGACGGTGGTGTTCAACGTGTGGGGGTTCCCGATCATCTCCATGGTGCCGGTGATCGGTGCGGACGTGCTATTCCTGACCCCGTTCGAAGTGGGTGTCTTGGCGAGCATGGAGGGCCTCGGCTCCCTGCTCGGCGCACTGGCCCTGGCGGCGTTCGCCCGGAATCGGCAATACCGTTTGCTCTACTTCTTCGGCGTGTTCACCTACTTGGTCGCCGCGACCGTCTTCGCGCACTCCGTGGTGCCCGTTCTCTCCGGTGCGTTGCTGCTCCTTCTCGGCATCTCCATGCCGGCCTTCGCGGCCATGCAGAGCGCGCTGGTGCTCCTCAACACGCCGCTCGAGAACCGCCGGCAGATGATGGGGATCCTGTCCGTATGCATCGGCAGCGGCCCCATCGGCCTGGCCCACCTTGGCCTGCTCGCATCCTGGTTCGGCGCCAGCGCGGCCTGCACCATCGTGGCGGTCGAGGGTTTGTTGGTCCTCGCGGTGGTGGCCACGAAGTGGCCGGGGCTAATTGCCCGGCAGCCGGAGAAGTGATGCTTGGGGCCGCCGTCCGCTAAAGGGCAACATCGTCGTAAACCGGAATGAAAAGGCACTCACGGGGCTTGCCGTCCACGGCCCGACTGGTATGGCCCTCGCCTTCCGTGTCTTCCGCGAGCAGTATATCGCCCGGCCCGAGGTGCCGCACGGTGCCGTCGCCCACGCCGATGTCCACGGATCCCTTGAGATTCACGACGAATTGCCGGCGCGGCGCGTTGTGGAAGTCGAGATCGTAGTCGCCGCCGACTTCGCGGAACACGACGCCGGGTCCTGGGATCAGCTCCGAGATCCGACCGATGGGAGCGTTGTCCGTTAGCGGAATCTCGACATCCTCGAAGTGGGAGCGGCCATCGTCTCCCGTATAGACCCTCACAACCTGCACCGCACTCCTCCTTTTCGCCAAGCTTGTTGTCCGTGTCGACTCCTCATGTATGCTCGGTGAGGAACGACCGGGGGATCAAGCAACAATGGCAATCGACTTTACCTTCTCCGACGAAGTGGAGGACGCGCGACTACTGGTCAAGCGATTCATGGGCGACGTCGTCCGGCCCAAGATGGCGGAACTGTCGAGCCGCCGGGCGTCGGGCGACGAGTGGCGCCAGGCCATCAAGGACTTGCGCCAGACAGCACGGGATCAAGGGCTCTGGGCGCCGCACATGCCGGAGGAATGGGGCGGCATGGGCCTCGGCGTGACGGCCGTCGCAGCGATGTCCGCCGAAGCCGTGAAAACCAACATGGGGCCCTACCTCATCAACTGCCAGGCGCCGGACGAGGGCAACATGCACACCCTGTTGCACTTCGGCACGGACGAGCAGAAGGAGAAGTGGCTCAAGCCGCTCTGCGAAGGCGCCATGCGGTCGTGCTTCTCCATGACCGAGCCGGAAGTCGCGGGCTCCGACCCGACCCAGATCCAGACGTCGGCGGTCCGCGACGGCGACGAGTGGGTCATCAACGGCCACAAGTGGTTCACTTCCGGTGCCCACGGTGCCGACTTCGCCATCGTCATTGCCAAGACCGATCCCGACGCCGAGATCGCCCAGGCCCGCAACAGCGCCTTCATTGTTCCGACTAGCACCCCCGGCTTCGACATCGTGCGCGACATCTCGACGATGGGCGGTGGCGGCGGCCACCCGGAGATTCGATACAACGACGTCCGCGTGCCCCACGCCAACATGCTCGGCGAGCAGGGCGGTGGGCACAAACTCGGCCAGGTGCGGCTCGGCCCGGCCCGGCTCGCCCATTGCATGCGCTGGCTCGGCACCATCGAGCAGGCCCTGGAGATGCTCGTCGACCGTGCCCAGAAACGCTACGCCCACGGCTCGCTGCTGTCCGAAAAGCAGGGCATCCAGTGGATGATGGCAGAGAGCGCGCTGGAGCTTTATTCCTCGAAACTCATGGTCCTGCACGCGGCCTACAAGATCGAGAACGGCATGGATTTTCGTTCGGAAGTGTCGATGGCCAAGCACCATGTAGCCAACACGCTGTGGAAGACCGTCGACCGCGCGCTGCAAGTCCATGGCGCGCTGGGCTATTCGAATGACTCGCCCTTGGCGCAGATGCTGATCCAGGCGCGCTGGTCCCGCATCGCCGACGGCTCCGACGAGGTCCACCTCATGCGCATCGCCGAGATGGTCATGCGTTCGTACAACGAGACCGGCAGCGTCAACCACGCCGTCGGCGATCTGCCGCTGTAGCGGACGCGCTTGTCGCGTCCCGGAACCGAGGACCAATTTGCCGTGTTAATCGTTTCGGACAAGGATGGCGTGCGCACGATCGCGCTCAATCGGCCCGAG
>JAPOYW010000054.1 GCA_026706425.1 Gammaproteobacteria bacterium | reverse complement strand
GGTTGCCGCGTCGTAGTTGATCACCGAAGTGGCACTGCCGCGGATACCCATCTTGTGCTCGATCGAGCCGCTGGCGAAGCCGTTGCGCGTTCCATCGGGCAGGTACTTGGGCACCAGGAACAGCGAGATGCCGCGACTGCCCGCCGGCGCATCCGGCAACTTCGCAAGCACCAGGTGGACGATGTTGTCGGCCACATCGTGCTCGCCGCTGGTGATGAAGATTTTCGTTCCCGTGATCTGGTAGGTGTCGCCGGCGGGTACCGCACGGGTGCGGATCATGCCGAGGTCCGTGCCGGCGTGTGACTCGGTCAACGCCATCGCCCCGGTACATTCCCCGCCGTAGAGCTTCGGCAGGTAGTCGCGCTTCATGGCTTCGTCGCCATGGGCGTCGATGCAAACCGCGGCACCTCCGGTCAGCGCTCCGTACAGGTAGAGGCTCACGATGGCACTCCAGAGCATCTCCTCGAGAGGCACGGTCAGCACCCTGGGGAGGCCCTGGCCGCCGTGCTCGGCGTTTCCCGCAACGCCGAACCAACCGCCCTCGGCAAGGGCCTTGAAGCCTTCCTTGAATCCGGCCGGAGCGGTCACCACACCGTCCCGCCATTGCGCACCCTGGGAGTCGCTCGCCTGGTAGAGGGGCGCCATGACCTCGCTCGCCACCTTGCCCGCCTCGCCGAGCACCGCCAAGGCCAGTGCCCGGTCGGTATCCTTCAGCGCGGGCATGCGAGCCCACTCCGTGTCGGCGGCGAATACGTCGAAGAGCACGAATTCCATGTCGGCGATCGGCGGGGAATAGCTCAGCATCTTTGTTCGTCGCCCTACGGTGTCGAGTCTCAATGACGAGTCTACAGAACTGCCGACGGTACGCGCGCGCTCCGACGGCACCGGGGCGTTATGATGGCGTCATGGCACTTCGTCCCATCACGATCATCGGCGTCGTCGTCAGCATGCTGGGCGGCGTTTCCCTAGGCGTCGCCGCCTTCTGGAGTGCCGTGTACTACGACACAGACGCGCGCCACGAGCGTCTGCTGGTATCAGCCGCGCGGGAAATACAGGGCAGCTATATCGCCGAAGTCGACGCCGACGACCTCGTCGACAACGCGATACGCGGCATGGTGGAGGGCCTCGACGGCCACTCGGCCTTCCTCGACGACGATGCGCTGGTCGTACTCGACGAGGAGACCACCGGCCGGTTCGGCGGGATCGGCATCGAAGTCGGTATGGTGGACGGCCATCCCACCGTGATCGCTCCGATCGCCGACGGGCCCGCCGAGCGCGCCGGCATCGCTCCCGGCGACCGCCTCATCGAAGTCGATCACCGGGCCTTGGCGGGTCGCACGCTCTCGGATGCCGTGCGGAATCTGCGGGGCGAGCCCGGCACGCCGGTGCACGTGAGGATCAACAGGCCAGCCAGGTCGGAGCCCCTCGACTTCGATCTGACCCGCGACACCATAGCCAGTGTCGTCAGCCGCTTGCTGTCGCCCGGTACCGGCTACGTCAGGATCTACCAGTTCGACCGGCCCACCCGAACCGATCTCGACGACGCCGTCTCGAAACTACAACAAGAAGCCCCGCTGACCGGGCTTGTCCTCGATCTGCGCGGCAACCCGGGTGGCCTGTTGGAAACCGCCGTCGACGTCGCCGATGCGTTCCTGACCGACGGTGTCATCGTCACCATCGAAGGCCGGCAGGCGCGAAGCCAGCGGACGTTCTACGCGACCCCCGACGCCGTCGCCGAGGGCGTACCCGTCGCGGTGTTGATCAACGGCCAGTCCGCCTCGGGTTCCGAAGTGGTGGCCGGCGCGCTCAAGGACCGGGGGCGAGCCGTGCTGATCGGCACCCCGAGCTTCGGCAAGGGTTCCGTCCAGTCGGTGATACGGTTGGGGTCCGGGGCCCTCAAGCTGACCACTGCACACTACCTGACACCGTCCGGTCACTTGATCGACGAGGGCGGCGTGGCACCGGACATCCGCCTACCGAAGCGTCCCGACGACACCCCGCAGGACCACGACAAGCGCCTCCTGGACGCGGCGCTCGGCGAGTTGCGGAAGATGGCAACAACGGGCTAGCACGACCGCCTACCGGGCACCACCATCGCCCCCATGGGGGCCGGGTTGTTGCCGCGCCTCGAGCCAACGCCGGGCGACCTCGAAGTCGAGCTTCCCTTCATAGAGCGCCGAGCCGCTGATCGCACCCAGTATCCGATCCGGACCAAGGCCGAGGTCAAGTATGGCCCGCAGATCGTCGAGGCTGCGGACCCCGCCGGATGCAATGATGGGCACGCGGGCTGCCAACGCGACGCGACGCGTCGCGTCGACGTTGACGCCGGCAAGCATCCCGTCGCGGCCGACATCGGTATAGACGATGGCGAACAGTTGCTCCGTCACCGCGCCCGCGAACGCCACCGCGTCGACCTCGCTGACCGTCGCCCATCCACGCGTCGCCACGCGGCCGTCGCGGGCATCCAGGCCCAGGACGACGCGCCCCGGGAACGCGTTCGCAAGCGTGGCGAGAAAGTCCGGATCCTCGATCGCCGAGGTGCCGGTGATGACCTGGCTGACCCCGACATCGAAGTAGCTTCGTGCCGTCTCCAGATCGCGAATCCCTCCCCCGACCTGCACGGGCACCGTGCCGACCGCTGCCACGATGCGACGCACCAAGGCCCGGTTCACCGGCGTCCCCGCAAACGCGCCGTCCAAGTCCACGACGTGCAAACGTCGCGCGCCGGCTTCGACCCAATGCCTGGCCATCGCCCCGGGGTCCGCCGAGTAGACGGTCGCGGACTCCATGATGCCCTGGCGCAATTGGACGCACTGGCCATCCTTCAAGTCGATGGCGGGAATCAGCAGCACGGGGTGGCTCCTTTATGGGTGGCCTGTTCGGCTATAGCGAACCCTTGGTGGACGGCGTGTCCTCGGTTCTAGGGTCCCGCTGCAGCGCCATGCGCAGCGCCCGTCCGAACGCCTTGAAGATGGTCTCCGCCTGGTGGTGAGCATTGGATCCCTTGAGGTTGTCGACGTGCAGCGTGACCTGGGCGTGATTCACGAAGCCACGTCGAAGGTCCCTACCCGCGCCCGGCTGAACGCCACGTCGTACTCGAGGCCCGGTCTGCCGGAGAAATCGACGACGACCCGGGACAGCGCTTCGTCCAGCGGAATGTAGGCATGGCCATAGCGGAAGATTCCGCGCTTGTCGCCCACCGCCTCGGCGATGGCCTGGCCGAAGGTGATGCCCACGTCTTCGACGGTGTGGTGGGCATCCACGTCCAAGTCGCCGCGTGCGGCGATCCGGATGTCGATGCGCCCGTGCCGCGCCACCTGGTCGAGCATGTGCTCGAAGAACGGCAGGCCCGTGGCGATGTCGGCCGTGCCCGAACCGTCGAGGTTCACGGCCACGTCGATGCGGGTCTCCAAGGTCTCGCGGGTTCTGGATGCCTTCCGGTCGGTCATGGAACCTCGAATTGCCGACAAACGCGCAGTATACCCGTCGGGTGCGGATCACCTTCCCAGGCGATCCATCAGACTGCCATACGGCAGGAAGCGGTTGGTGCTCACCGACCTGATCCACGCCGTGAGTTCGCCCGGATAGTCGCCTCGCTCACGCAGCAATCGCGCCAGCACGATGACCGGCGACTTGGCACCCGTCTCACAGCCCGGAATGGTCTCCTCGGCCAGCGTCAGCACGCGCAGCCACGCGATCAAACGCCGGGAAGATCGATCGGCGAAGAAACCCGACCACTCGTGGGCACCGCCATGGGCAACTTCGCGCAGACGCGTTTGGGCCTCTTCGTCCAAGTCGAGAACATCACCGGTCGTATCCGCCGCATCCAGCACAAGCACATGCCGGTCGCCCAGCTTGGCCGGGGGTTCCCAGGCGCCGACGTCAGCATCCATACTCGGTTGGTGTCAGCCTTCGCAACGTACCTATGGCGGAAGCCTATCACTCGAAGGATCTTGGATTCGCCGATCGGCTGCTCGCCTGGTGGGACGATCACGGTCGCAAGAACCTGCCCTGGCAAACCCCGCGTACCCCGTATCGCGTCTGGGTGTCCGAGGTCATGCTCCAACAGACCCAGGTCGCCACCGTGGTCCCGTATTTCGAGCGTTTCACGACGCGATTCCCGGACGTTCAAACCTTGGCCGAATCGGGACTCGACGAAGTCCTCCACTACTGGAGCGGCCTCGGCTACTACGCCCGGGCACGCAACCTGCACCGGGCGGCGGTGATCGTTGCCGACCAGCACGGGGGCGTCTTCCCCACCACGGCGGAGGCAATTCAGGAACTACCCGGTGTCGGACGGACGACGGCGGCCGCCATCGTCGCTCAAGCCTACGGGACGCGGGCGCCGATCCTAGACGGGAACGTGAAGCGCGTGTTGGCGCGCCACCATCGGGTCGCGGGAGGCGTAGACGAGGCGCGAACCCGGAACGAACTGTGGCGGCTGACCGAGCTTCACACGCCTTGCGAACGGGTTGCGGACTACACGCAGGCGATCATGGATCTCGGGGCAACCGTGTGCCGGCGCACCGGTCCACTGTGTTCCGCATGCCCGGTCCGCCAAACCTGCCAAGCACTTGCGAGGGGTGACGTCGAACGATTCCCGGAGCGCGCCAAGCGGCCAAGCGCGAGGCGTCTCGAACGGCGCCGTTTCTTCGTCCTGACCGAGCCGGACGGCCGGTGCCTGGTCGAACAACGCCCCGCGCTCGGCATCTGGGGTGGCCTGTGGTCCCCGCCCGAACGGAACGCGAACGAATCATTGGAGACTTTCCTCGCCGGCGTCGGCATTGAGTCGGCCTTGATCGACGACGTCCGCGAACAGGCGGTGTTCCGGCACGGCTTCACCCACTTCGACCTCGATGTCGAGCCGGTCTACGTGAGGCTGACGGCGATGCCGCCGGTTGCCCACGACGGCGGCGGGAAATGGATCCATCCCCGTTGCCATGCCCTTGGACTATCCGCTGTAGCGGCTAAACTGATCGAGGGGCAGGAATGGTGAGTCAATCGTGAGCCGAACGGTCCAATGTCGAAAGTACGGGCAGGAGTTGCCGGGTCTCGACGCGCCCCCGCTCCCGGGACTCGTCGGCGAAGCGATCTTCGCCGATGTGTCCGCCAAGGCATGGCGGGAATGGCAGCACCTGCAAACCATGCTCATCAACGAACACCACCTATCGATGGTGGACCCGCAGGCGCGCCAGTTCCTGACGGATCAGATGCACAAGTTCCTCGCCAACGAGGACTACGAAAGACCAGCGGGGTACGTGCCTCCTTCGTAGGGCCGACGCTATCGCGTCCGAAGGGCGCGCCGTCGCCCGCCGGCAGGGCAGTGTTCAGTCAACAGTGCTCGGGTTGCAGTGTACAGCGGGTCGTGCGATGCTGGCGGCTACGTTGAGGGCCTCGCCGAGGGCGTCATGCGAAACATCACGCTAAGCGCGGACGCGGACATGATCGACGTCGCGCGCCAGCGGGCAGAATCGGAGAACACGACGCTCAACGCCGAGTTCCGCCGCTGGCTGGCGACCTACGCCCGACGCCACCAGGCCGGACGCGCCATCAGTACCGTTCGCGAACTGCAAGCGAGATACACGACCGGCGGGCGCAAGTTCACCCGAGACGAGATGAATGAGCGCTGAGCACTTCCTCGACACCAACGTGTTCGTGTACATGCTCGATGCAACCGACGACTTGAAGCGTCGGCGAGCCGAGCGGTTGGTGAGCCGCAGCATCGAGGCGGGGACGGGGTGCATCAGCCATCAAGTCGTCCAGGAGACGCTCAACGTCGCGACCAGAAAGTTGGGCTTCTCGACCGAGGATGCGCAAACCTTGCTGGCCAATGTGCTCGTGCCGCTATGGACCGTGAACCCGAGCAGAGCGTTCGTCGAGCGTGGATTGGCGTTGCGCGACCGGTACGGTTTCAGCTTCTACGACTCGCTGATCGTGGCCGCCGCCCTCGAGGCGGGCTGTGTCCGACTCTATAGCGAGGATCTCCAACACGGCCAGCTGATCGGCTCCCTTACGATAGCGAACCCGTTCAAGGGTTGACTCGCGCGACCGCTTGCGGCGAGTGTGCGCGGCCGGCACGGGGCGCCGGCAAAAGCAGCGCTGCGGATGTCGCCATCTGGCTGCCGAACGCCTTAGACCCCTGGGCCCGTCCCCTAAGCCTGGGAACTGGGTCGTGCCTTGAACTGGGCGTACCACCGATTGAGATGGGTGTGTTCGTCGCCAGCGCGGACCTGGATCCACTTGGCAAAGTCCACCACGCAGAAGGCGGTGATGTCGGCGATCGAGAAAGCGTCTCCCGCCGCGTACTCCGACGTGCCCAGGGTGACGTTCAATGCCCCGAGGAAACGAATCGTCGACGCCCGCCCACGGTCAACGAGCGCGTCGATGGCGGGCACACCCTCGCTGCCCGATATGCCGCGGTCGGCGAAGGTCGGGTTGGAGTTCCGGAACGCCTCCGCGACGGACAGCAACCCGTCCCACTCCATGTGTCGCTGCGCCGACTCGATCACCGCCTTGGACTTGGCATCGGTGCCCATCAACGGCGGATCGGGGTGCAGTTCCTCGATGTAGCGGCAGATGGCGACTGACTCGTCGATGACGGTGCCGTCGTCGAGCACCAGCGTCGGCAGCAGACTGCGCGGATTGATGGCGCGGAACTCCGGCGCCAGGTTCTCGCCGGATGGGATATCCACCTGGACCGTGTCGATCTCTACGCCCTTCTCGGCGAGGAATATGCGTACCCGCCGGGGATTCGGCGCCATGGTGTACTCGTAGAGCTTCATTTGGCATCCACCTCGAAAAGACGCAGCATACCCCGTGAGCTATGCGGAGTGCGGTAGGCATGGAGAGCATCGCCGAAACAGGTGTCCAACTCAGCAGCGTATTTGCCGTCGTGTTGTTCTGTCTCGGCCTAGCTGTCGGTATCGGCGGCATGTGGCTCGCGTGGCGCATCGTCCGCAAGCTGCCCCCGGACGAGGCGGATCACGAGCGAACGCCCGCCGCCCGCGACGATGAGCCACCGTCGGACCGGGAGGCATGAGTACCGCCGACCGCGACCGTTGGAATGCCCGATACGCCGACGGCGCCTACGAGTCGCGCCGGCATCCGAGTCCATTCCTGGAACAAAACGCCCACCTGTTGCCGGAGAACGGTCGCGCTCTCGATTTGGCGTGCGGGGCCGGGCGCAACGCGATCTACCTCGCGCGCCGCGGCCTCGCCGTGGATGCCGTGGACATATCCCGGGTCGCGCTGGAACGAGGTCGGGCCGACGCCGGTGGGTTGCCGATCCGCTGGATCGAATGCGATCTCGACGCCGGCTTCGAAGACGACGAAAACTACGACCTGATCGTCAACATCCGCTACGTGAATCTGCCGCTGGTCTCCGCGCTGCTAGAGTCGTTGAGGCCTGGCGGCGTTCTGGTCATCGAGCAGCATCTCGCCAATGCTGCCAATGTAATCGGGCCTAGGAACCCCGCATTCCGGGTTGCCAAGGGTCAACTTGCCCGTGTCGCGACCGGGATGATCGTCGAACAGATCGACGAGAGGGTGTTCGACGACCCGGACGGACGACGAGCGGCATTGGCAAGGCTGGTGGCCAGGAGGCCGTCGGCCGGGAGAGCGAGTTGACGCCCAAGGAGTCAACGGCTTAAATACGCCGCTCGGGCGCACCCGCCCGAGATGCCGTCGGCCCGTCGGTGGCATGAAGCAAGAGCTTTGGCTAGGTAGCTCAGTCGGTAGAGCAGGAGACTGAAAATCTTCGTGTCGGCAGTTCGATTCTGCCCCTGGCCACCATTTCTCCCACGCCGTTCCAACACGATTGAGCTACGGGAATCAGATCACTACTGCAGCCGTCGCCCCATGGAACCCAGCCACGTCCAGTATCCCCACACCGCCATCGGAATGTAGGCGAGATAGAGCAAGGTGTAAGGCAGGACGTCCTGAGCGTAGTAGAGGCCGACCGACACCACGTTGACCACGATCCACACCACCCAGTTTTCGATCTTCTTGCGGGCCGTCAGCCACATCGCGGCGAGACTCATGACGAAAACGGCGTTGTCCCAGTACGGATAGGCGGCGTCTGTGAAGTTCGCGAAGTACCAGCCAAGAACAAGCGCCCCGACAATGCACAACCCGCCGACGCTCCCCAACAGGGCGGTGCTGGCACGGCTCACCGGCAGGTCGTCCCGCTGCTCGCCGCCGAACAGCCAGTGGTACCAGCCATAGAGGTTGAGCGGCAGAAAGCCGACCAGGTGCAACGCCAGGTTCGCGTACAGGCGCGCCTCTAGGAGCACGGTGACCGAAACCAGCACGTACGCGACGCCGAGCGGCCAGGCCCAGACGTTTTCGCGGATGAGGAAGTAGACGATCAGGAGTCCGAGCGCACCGCCGATCCACTCGTCGGCGACGAGCCAGTAGTCCGCCAGCAGGATGAGGAACTCCATGGGCTGGTAGTCTAATCACGTTGCCCGCTGATTTGCGGGCTTCGGGAGCCGAGTCGTGGCGACGCACACCCACACCAGCGAACTTCTGCCCGTGGTGCTGGCCGGCGGCTCCGGGACGCGCCTCTGGCCGTTGTCGCGCCAAAGCTACCCAAAACAGTTTCTCCGCCTGACGGGCGAGATGTCCCTGCTCCAGCAAACGCTGACCCGGACCGGTGGTCTACGCTGCCTTGCCCCGCTCGTCGTCTGCAAC
Source organism: Gammaproteobacteria bacterium (assembly GCA_026706425.1). GTDB lineage: Bacteria > Pseudomonadota > Gammaproteobacteria > Pseudomonadales > Azotimanducaceae > VXYL01. Next base: position 4,973 of record JAPOYW010000054.1, on the reverse strand, counting down.
CAAGAGCATCGCTTGATCGTTGCGGATCAATGCAGGGAGTGCGGGGTCGAGCCACGTGCCGTGGTGCTCGAACCGGCAGCGCGGAATACCGCCCCGGCGGCTGCACTGGCGGCGTTCACGGCCATCGCCGGGGGCGCAGACCCGGTATTGATTGTCCTTCCCGCCGACCATCACATCGCCGACGAAGCCACGTTCGCATCGGCTGTGTCGCGGGGTGTCCCCTTCGCCGAGAGTGGCAGCGTGGTCGTGTTCGGCATTCTCCCGTCAAGCCCCGCACCGGACTACGGATACATTCGCGCGGGCAGCGTCGCCACGGACGATGGCAGCGTCGCAAGGGTCGCGGCATTTGCCGAGAAGCCACCGCGGGAGACCGCCGAGCAGTACCTCGCCGAGGGAGGCTGGACCTGGAACAGCGGCATGTTCCTGGTTCGCGCCAGCGTCTATCTCGACGAACTCGAACGCCACCGCCCGGACATCCACCTCGCGTGCAAGGCTGCGGCGGAGACCGAGCAGCCGGACGAGGGGTTTCGTCGTGCGGGCGATGCGTTCCTCCGCTGCCCGGCCGAATCCATCGACCGCGCGGTCATGGAAAACACGCATCGCGGCGTCGTGGTTCCCGCCGACATGGGGTGGTCAGACGTCGGCAGCTGGCCCGCGCTCGCCGAGCTACTGCCCTGGGAGGAGGTCCGCCACCGTCGCTGGGGCCGCGCCGAGAGCTCGCACAATCGCGCCGGCTTTCGCCTAACGCGCCTGACCTTGGCGCAAGGAAAGTCGCTTCCCACCGAGAAGCGCGGGCTCCATTCGACGCACTGGGTCGTTGTACGCGGTCGCGCCGAAGTCGTCCGGGGAAAGGAACGGCTTCTGCTGGGTCCGAACGAGTCGACCCACCTGCCGAACGGTGTGCGACACCGGCTGACCAACGCCGGTCAAGACGCGCTGGTGGTCATCGAGGTGCAGACCGGAAGCGACTCCTAGTGTGCCGTCTCGGATTTGGCGTGACATATGGTCACAATGCACCGCCTACGCGAAAACAGCCTAAGTGCTTGTTTATAGGACGGCACATCCTCCATTTGCCGGCCGTCGTCCAAGCATCAACGCCGTTCGATTCGTCACCCTAATTCGGAGACCGCACACTAGAAGACCGCTTCGCGCACGTCTAACACCCCTGGGCTTGGCGTCGGCTACCAGTCCACGAACGGTGACCGCGTCGCCGCGAAGGCGTCGCCCACCTCGCAGTCGACACCGGAGGAGGAGGTGCACTCGCCGAGCAGGTTGTCGTAGTCGGACAGGAAGGCAACGGCCTCGAACTGCACGACCGGAGCGCGGAAGCGAATACCGAATTCGTAGTTCAGGGCTTCCTCCGGTCGGACGTCCGGTGCGTTGGACGGCGCCGTGAAGCCCTTGTGCACGCCCGCGAGCAACGTCGCGCGGTCGTTCATCCGGTAGAGGGCGCCAATTCCCGGCAGCACGATCCGGGTTCGGTTGGCGCGCGTGCTGCGCAGGTTGCCAGCCGCCCGGGAGGCGGGGTTCCCCGTTCGGCCCGGGCGAATCTCGTAGCGGGTACGGCGCTGGTCGATGGCTTCGTAGCGGAGCCCCGGCGTCAGCGTCCAGTCTCCGATGTCTATTCGATCCTGGACGAAGATCGCGACGGCTTCGGCCTCTTGGATACGGTTTCCGGCGTTGCCGAGTCGGCCCCGGTCGTCGAGGCGCAACATCCCGTTCTCCTGGCGGTAGCTGCTGTTGCGCTGCAGCCGGTCCTCCTGGTCCTCATGGTAGCGAACGCCGATCCGTAGAGCGTGTAGCGCACCGCCCGAGAGTCCGCTCCATGACACCCCGAACTGGACGCCTCGCGATTCGTATTGGCGGTCGTTGGCTCTCAACTGGATACTGCCCGGGGCCGTGTCGGCCGTACCGTGGAGAATCGCCGCCAGCTCGGTGGCGGTGCGGCCACGGAGCGCGGTTCCCCGGTTCACCGCCTGCACAACGCTGGACCAGCTGGTGCGCGAGAGGGTTTCGGCGTTGGCGCTGCCGTCCAAGTCGATGCCTTCGGTCTTGAACCAATTGCGCGCGTGCCGGTTGTCGTAGGCGGTTGTCGTCAGCTTCCACGCATCGACCGGGGCATATTCGGGGCGGACGATCACCTGCTCGTGGTCGGTCCGTATGTTGTCGAGCGTCGACAGACCATATCGGCGTTGCGGATCGTTGCGGAAGTCCTCGTCGGCAAGGCCAAGGTAGCTTTGGTTGGAGGTCTGTTCGGCCAACTGGATCTTCAATTCCACGCGCTGTGCGGATTGCGCCGGCGCAAAAGCGAGCTTGACGGTGTAGTCCCGCACGTCCAGGCCCGTGTCATTGTCGCTCCGGTCAATGGACTGGAAGCCGTCCGAGAACCACTGATGCGTCTCGAGCAGATAGCCGAGACCGTGTTCGCCGAAGGCGCCGTAGGTTCCGTGCAGCCGGCTGGTGCCGTGCTGCCCGGTTTCGGCGAACAGCGAACCTCTGGGCTCGACGGGAATCGGCGTCGAAATCATGTTGAACGCACCGCCGATGGTATACGGGCCCTGGCTGATCGCCGCGGGCCCTTTGAGGACCTCGAAGGCGGCCATTCGACCGGCGGTGGAAGTAGTACGCCGACGGCGCCGAGTACGGGGCGGGAGCGATCAGCACGCCGTCTTCGAGCAGGGTGATGCGTCCGCTGCGCTCCGTCGCCACGCCGCGGATGCTCAAGTTGGGACGCAAGCCGAAGCCATCCTCCACCTGGATGGAGACCCCGGGTACCTGGCGGGCGATGCGCTTTACGTCGGTGTACGCGAAACGGGCTAGCGTCTGCGAGTCTAGTATGTGGGCCGCCCCCGGCGTGCCTTCGGCCTGCTCCCGGGCGCCGACGATGGTGACCTCTTCGAGATACGGCGCTTCGTCCGTGTTCTCGTTGGCAACCGCCAGGCCCGCGGCCAGTGTTGACAACGCCAGTGTTCGGTTCATCCCCTGCCCCGTGGTCGCACGACCGCGCAACTGTATTGCAAATGAAAATGACTAACAATGGCGAATTCAATCGCGACAAGACCTTCGTGTCTGGAGTCCAACGCGTGTAGTCTTTGGGGATCGGGATTTGCCGGAGTCGCGCGCAGATGGGCATTTTGAGTTGGATCGTGCTTGGGTTGATCGCCGGTGCGCTCGCAAGGTGGATCATGCCCGACAAGGGTCCCCGGGGCATCCTGGTCACCGCGGTAGTCGGTGTCGCCGGTGCCTTCCTCGGTGGCTGGATCGGCACCGGCATCGGCTTGGGGTCGGTACGGGGCTTCGATCTCGTGAGCCTGTTCCTGGCCACGGTGGGCGCGGCCGTCCTCCTGTTGATCTACCACGCCTTGAGGGGCCGGGACTCGGATTGACCCTTCTCCCCCGCTCGATGGCAGCGGCGTGTTGCAATACACCCGTGCTTCGACCACAGTGCGAGCGGGGATCAGGAGCGGAGACAGAGCATGCGGCTTGGCGTACTGGCCGGCCTCGGTCGGGATTGGCACGAGTCGATCGAGAAGGTCCGGATCGCCGACTCGCTCGGCTACGAACTGGTGGCGACCGGCGAAGCCTGGGGACCTTCGACGATTCCGTGGATGACCTTGTTGGCGGCGCATACCCGCAACATCCAGATCGGCACGTCGATACTCAACACCTACTCCCGCTCGCCGGGCGCCATCGCCCAGGAGTTCGCGACGCTCGAGATGCTCTCGGGCGGCCGCATGGTGTGCGGGCTCGGCTCGTCCGGACATCGCGTCATCGAACACTTCCACGGCGTTGCCTTCGACAAGCCGCTGCGCCGCATTCGGGAATACGTCGACATCATCAACACCCTTATCAAGGGGGAGCGCCTGAACTACGAAGGCCAGGTGTTCTCGATGAGCCGTGGGTTCCGCCTCGACTACGACCGGCCTCGGGACCATGTGCCGATCTATATCGCGGCAATCACGCCGAAGTCGATACGGCAGACCGGCGAAATCGCCGACGGCATCTACCCGATCCACTGGCCGAAGGGCCACTTCGCGTCGCTGCGCAAGGATCTGAGCGATGCGTCGGAGGCCGTCGGGCGGGATGCGGCTTCGGTGACCATTGCGCCGTTCACCAATGTCTACGTGCTGACCGGCAACTTGAGCGACGACGAGAAGGCCTGGCTCGCGGCACGCCAACCGCTGTTCCACTACATAAACCGCATGGGCGACTTCTATTGGAACATGCTGGCCAGCAACGGGTTCGAAGCCGAAGTGACGGCTTCGAGAGCGGCGTGGAGCCAGCGCGACATGGAGGGCGCGGTGAAGGCGATTACGGAGGACATGGTGCGCGAGATCCAGGTCATCGGACCCATCGAGTCCGTCGCCGAACAACTGGCCGAACGCTCGGCGGCCGGGGCGGAACTGCAGATGGTGCAGATGCCCGGCGGGAGCATTGCCCAAGCCGGTCACCGGCTCGAAGCGCTGCTTGGCTGACGTTCCGGGGGACCACGACGGGCGGTCCCGACCCGCCGCAGAAAAAAGTTCGAATTGCCCCTTGCGGAGAGGCTGCTGCTGCGTACAATGCGCGCCCGTATGAATGAGATAGCACGACATACGGGCGTCCCGCACGCTAACCGGAGGGCCATGTTGCCGACCCCGGGGGCGTTCGCGGAATCGGAGCGCTGTCTCCGGACGCTCACCTAGTCGTTGCACCGTTGTTTCCCGGTGCAACGCCGGCGAGACAACGAAGTCCTTCCCCCTCCCCTCCTCATTCGTTGTCCCGCCGGCGTTCCCGGTCTTTCACTATCCCGTCGAAAGACCCGTAGGGGCGACCCTAACGCGCCCGCCAAGGCGCGCGGTCGCCCGCTCGACCCCTGTGGTCGCCGCTCGACCTCGTTGCACGTGCGTGGCGGACAGAGCGGTCCGTTGCCAACAGAACGGGCCGGGTGGCCGAGGGTGGTTGCCCTCCCCCGGCTCCCGCAGATCCGGACG
>JAPOYW010000248.1:8863-13672 GCA_026706425.1 Gammaproteobacteria bacterium | reverse complement strand
CGAAGGTGGAGCAGGCGGCCCCGAAGCGGCGCGGCCGTCCGCCGAAGGCGACGACCGGTCAAACCGCACCGAAACGTCGGGGACGGCCACCGAAACGAGTGGCTTCGGCGAACGGAAGGCGGAGGCAAGCTTCGCCGGCGACGTTGCGTGCCGCGGTCGCGGCGGAGCGCGCGGTCTCGATTCTCAAGAGTGAGCGACAAGTCCTGGCGACCGCGAAGGAAGCAAACGTGGTCGCCCGTACCAAGGCTCGTCAGACGCGGGACAAGGCCGACAAGGCCGTGGCGAAACGCGCCCGGGAGAAAATCAAGCGTGTCACGATCCGGGTGGCCAAGGCTCGTGACAAGGCTCGAGCAGCCAAGACGCGGGCCACCGAGCTAAAGTCCCGGGACCGCCTGAATGCCCGGGTCAGGTCGATCGAAGTCAAGCTGGAACAGGCGAATGCGGCAGCGCAAGCGCGAATCGATGTGCGCGTCGAACGGGCGGCGGCGACTTTCGCAAGGCGCAAACGCGCGGAGGTTGTTCGAGTCGAAGCGCGAAAAGCGAAGAAGCGCGCCCGCGTTGCGGAGAAAGCTATCGCGGACTTGAGAAGCGGCAAGAAAAAGCGGCGCAAACGCCGATCTTCGACCCGCTCGTAACGCTCTTGGGGCGTCCCGTGAGCAGCCTTGCTGTTTAGACGTAGGTTGCATTTGGCGAGACGGCTGGGGTCGTTCTCGAACGGCTCGAGTACTAGCCGCGCATCAGATGCGCACTCTCGTCCGGCAACAAGATCACTTCGACGGATTCCCCATCCTCGACGTCCTGCCTGTCTTCGTTCACGACCACCAGGCAGTTCGCCCCGGCGAACGTCGCCAGACGGTTGGAGCCCTGATCGCCGGTTGGGGTGACGACGAGCTGACCGTTGGAGGACTGTAGAGTCCCGCGCAGGTATTCGCGACGCCCGGCTGAATGTCTGACCCTTCCATTGAGGGTGGCGGCCAGGGCCAAGGGAGGCGTTGGCTCGTGACCTCCCAATCGATCGATCGTCGGGGCGACGAACAGCAGATATGTCACGATCGCGGAAACGGGATTCCCTGGCAAACCGAAGAACAGTGCGTTCCCAACTCTGCCAACCGCGAGCGGCTTTCCGGGCTTTAGTGCGATCCTCCAGAACTCGATTCGTCCGATCCGATCCACCGCCTCCTTGACGTAGTCGGCATCGCCCACCGAGACGCCGCCGCTCGTGACGATCAGGTCGTTGTTCCTGGACGCCTTGCCGAGTGAATTCGCGATCATGTCCGGATGGTCGGGGATGCAGCCCATATCGAAGGTCTCCACGGCTTTTTCGCGCAGCAGCGACGTGATCGCGAATCGGTTCGAGTCGTATATTTGACCGGCCCCTAGCCGGGTGCCGCGTTCGGCCAGTTCGTCACCGGTCGAAAACACGCCGACGCGGATTCGCCGTGAAACGGTGACCTCCTCGATTCCACACGCCGCGAACCAGGACAGATGAAAATGGGACAGCCGGGTTCCGCTGCAACAGAGTCCCGAGCCTCGCCGCACGTCGTGGCCCCGGTGGCGCACGTGCTGGTCGCGGCGGACCGGCGCGCCGGTGATCATCGTTGTTCCCCGGCGAACCGCATCTTCCTGCAGTACGACGGCATTGGCGCCGTCCGGCATCGCGGCCCCCGTGAACACCCGGATCGCGTCCCCGGGTGCAGATAGGGAACTTGCCGCCGGCCGACCGGCGAGGCTTTCGTCGATGACCGCGAAGCGCTTTTGGGACGAGTGGTCCAAGCCTGCTGCATCGACGGCGTACCCGTCCATGGCAGACGCGTCGAAAGGCGGGAGATCGATGGGCGCTTCTACGGACTCGGCGGCTATTCGACCGATGGCGTCGTCGATGGACACCCGCTCTGTTTCATTGACGCGCCGAACGAGATCACCGAGTTTCAGAAATGCCAGGTCAACGTTTAGCATGGCCTTCATGGACACCGAGGCCAACGTGCTGGCAATCGAGACCACGACCGGGGCGTGTTCCGTGGCGTTGGCTGCGAAGGGGCATTGGCTCGAGGATACGCGCATCGCACCTCGACTGCACAATCGGTACCTGCTCGCCATGGTGGACGGTCTCCTGAAGGTTGCCTCCCTTGACCGGAGAGCCCTGCAGGTGATTGCCTTCGGCGCCGGACCGGGGTCGTTCACGGGCGTGCGCATCGGCGCGGCGGTCGCGCAGGGAATCGCGCTGGGAGCCGGAGCGCGTGTTCTCCAAGTGGCGAGTTCGGCGGTTGCCGCGGAGAGCCTGCGACGTTCGACGCCCCGTCGGGGCGGCGTGTCGTTGTCGCGAACGTCGCGGTCGGGGTGGTCCTACGTCGCCCGCTACGAATTGCTCGACCACGGTGTGCGCTGCCTCGAGTTCGACGAACTCGTACAGGACGGGGATGTCGACCAATGCGTTGTCGATGGGGCGCGATGCGCAATGAGCGCAAGGGTAGTGGGGGAACTAGCGCTCACCAACTTGGCTAGTGCGGGGGAACCGGCAACGGCGGTGCCGTTGTACGTGGAAGGCGACAGCCCCTGGCGTCCGACGGAGCCAGGCTAGCGCCATGGAACTGCCGGACGTCCGCCGGCGCGTTCGCCAAGGGCGGCGCCTGGCGCTTGCCCGAGCCTGCGACGCGCGACCGGGATTGCGCGTTCACGACGCTCTCGCCGGCTGGGGTACCGACGGCCTGGTGCTCGCCGCATTGGGCTGCCGCGTCCATTTGAGCGAACGGAATGCCGAGGTGCACAGGATCCTCGACTCTCGGCTGCGTGCCGAATCGCTGGCTCGGGCTCGACCCGACTTCATCAGTTGGGAGCACGAGGATGCTCGGGACCGTTGGCGTTCGGGGGGCGACTTCGACGTGGTCTACCTCGATCCCATGTTCGGCAAACATCCCAAGACCGCGCTGCCCGGGAAGCAGATGCAGATCCTCGCGAACCTCGTGGGCGAAATGTCCGCAGGGGAGATTGCCGAGTTGATCGGGCAAGCGCGTCGCGTTGCGGGTTCGCGCGTGGTCGTCAAACGCCGGGCGCGCACCGAAGCCATCGGAAGGCCGGCCTGGCAAATTCGTGCCCGTAGCGTGCGTTTCGACGTCTACCTGCCGGTGTCGCGCTGCTCCAGCGCATGACGAAGTTCCATCGCGACCACGTAGCGGCCCGCGCGCAGTATGTCGCGGACGCGCTCGTCGAACTTGAGGCGCCCCGCATCATCCGCTATCAGAGCTTCGTTCTCGGTCAGGTGGGCGAGAAAAGCGGAGAATAGTCGGGCGTCGGCGAACTCCGGCGAGTCGAGTCCGTAGAGCTTCGAGAATCTCGCCGCCGTCGTCCGGCATTCGAGCATCAGGGCAGCCTGGTCGAGTACGCCTGGTCCCGCACGGTGCAGCAAGGCGAGGGTGATGTAGAAGCGTTCGAGCACGGGCATGATCGCGTTAGCGAGAAGCCGAAGTCGGTAGCGGGCTGCGGGGTCGGCCGGGGCGGACACCGTGCCGCGGCGCTGCTCGATCACACCGACCCCGTGCAGGCGTTCGAGCCAGTCGCCGAACCCGTCCGATCCGAGACTCGAAAGCTCGCGGGCGATGTAGGGATAGATCGCGTCGAACAGCCGGCGCAGAACCACCCGCCGAATTCCCCGCCGGTTTGCCACGAGGCAGGCGATTAGCGACGGCGCGGCGATGGTGTGCAGGACGTTGTTGCGGTACCACGTCATCAGGACAGCGGTCACGGGGTCGTGCCCGAGGATGTCGCCGGCCTCGTCGGCGATGTGTTCCCGCGTGAGGAGTCCCAGATCCTCTACGTGCCGAATCACTTCGTCGGCGGACGCCCCGGTCACGGCGTAGGCGTGGTCGGCGTTTTGCTCGACGAGTCGCCGGCAGAGTTCGATCTGGGTCCTGAGTGTCGTTTCGTCGATGGACTGGCGGGGCATCGAAAGCGTGGCGAGTGCGACAAGACTCACGTCGTTGACGTAGGCGCAGTCATTGACGCCGGCGAGTATTCGCCGACCCAGCGCTTGCACGGGCCGGTCGTCGCGGGCATCGCCGAGAAAGTCGGCGAGGTCGATGGGCTCGCCGAACCTGACCTGGACCGTGCCGAACGACTCCCGGGTGAGCCGCAGGCTTCTGAATACGCCGCCGACGGTCTCGCGACGCTTCGCCGCCCCGCGCAACTCGTCCAGATAGGAATTGGCCTCGACGACCTTTTCGTAGCCGAAGTAGACCGGAACGAAGGCAAGCGGCCGCGGCAGACCGCGGCGGTAGGCCTCGATGGTCATGTGCAGCATCCCGGTATGCGCCGGCAGCAGACGCCCGGTGCGGGACCGACCGCCTTCGACGAAATACTCCACCGCGTGGCCTCGCCGGAACATCTGGTAGAGGTATTCCGAGAACACCGCGGCGTATACCGCGTCGGCGCCGAACTGGCGCCGCATGAAGAATGCGCCGCCGCCGCGCAGGATGCGGCCGACCAACGGCAGGTCGAGATTGTCGCCGGCGGCGATGTGGGGAAGCATGAAGCCCCGGTGGAACAGGACATAGGAAAGCAGGAGGTAGTCGAGGTGGGAGCGGTGGCAGGGTGTGTAGATCAGCGTATGGGTGGTGGCGAGTCGCTCGAACTTCTCGATGCCGGCGACGCGGACGCCTTCGTAGATGCGGTGCCACAACCAGGTGAGCAACCTGTCCAGGAATCGGATGTGGGGATAGGACATGTCCGAAACGATGCCGTACGCCGCTAGGCGCGCGGCGCGTTCGACGCGGGCCTGGGACGCCCCGGCAGCCACCGTTTCCCGAATCGCCGCAG
>JAPOYW010000248.1:6628-8853 GCA_026706425.1 Gammaproteobacteria bacterium | reverse complement strand
CTAGCGAGGATCTGTCCGACAAGGGTGCGCCGGTGCGAAAGATCGGGACCGAGGGCGGCCACCTTCTGGTTTCGGAACTTCACACGCAGCAGGCGGGCCGTGCGCCGCGTGGCGAGGTTTTCGGTACCGCTCGCCCGGACGATTTCGCGCCAGCCCATGGGCTCGCCGAACTGTACGAGAATATCGGCCCGGTTGAAGATCAGGATCAGAAACCGGCGCAGTCGGGAGGACATCGCCCACCCCTCCGAGAACAGCGACCGAACCCAGGACTTGTCCTTGTTGGCCGCCCGTCCCCAGAAGATGGACACCGGGACCAGTGCCAGCGTCGAGTGCTCCCGGTCTCGAAGCTTGGCTTCGAGGCGGCGCATCCGGTCCGACGTCGTGCGCATTGTGTGGCGCCTCCTCCAGCCCGCCGGCCGGTTCAGGAAGAAGAACCGGCGTGCCTCGTCGAAGGTTTCGATGGGGGAAAGCGGGGACGGCAAACCTCGTTCGCCGGTGACGAGGTCGAGCAGGACGATGTCGGCCAGCGACCGATGGGCGAGGGCGTAGACGATCTCTTGCTCGCTATGGCCTTCGAGGGTCGCGACGTTTACCGTAGGACGGGCAAGGAGACGAACAAAACGGCGGGCAACTGCGTAGTTGAAACGTCTTGCTGCCGGGAGCATCGCTACGCCATCCCGGTGTCTTGCGCTACCGGGCTAGCGGTCGTCCGGACCGGTTTCGAAGAGGTCGTTCATGTCGGCCGGGTCCGGGCTGCCCTCCACCGAGTATATTCCCTCGTATCGTTCGCCTGCGAGGATCTGCGCGGCTTCGCCCGAAAGCAGGATCGTGGGCCGCAGGAACATGAGCAGGTACCTTTTGGTCTTGGTGTCCCTCGTCGAGCGGAACGCACGGCCGACCAAGGGAATGTCGCCAAGCAGCGGAACCTTGCGCGTCGTCCGCAAATCGTCGTCCTTGATGAGCCCGCCGAGCAGGATGATCTGCCGGTCTTCGGCCAACACGGTGGTCTCGAGTTCGCGTTCGTTGGTGACCACGTCCGCAAACCCCTGACCCGCCAACGTAGGCGCTACGTTGCCCACTTTCAGCAGGATCACCATGCGAATGGACGAATCCTCGTGGATATGCGGCGTGACGCGCAACTCGACTCCGACGGTTTCCCGGTTGATGGTCTGGAACGGGTTGCTCGCACCGTCGGTGGTCGTGGTGAAGGATCCGGTTCGGAACGGGATCTTCTGGCCGGCGACGTTGGTCGCTTCCTGGTTGTCCAAGGTCAGAACACTCGGTGTCGACAATAGGTTCGCCCGCCCATCGGTCTCGAGCGCACTGACGATGGCGCCGAACGAGATGCCATCCCGGTCGAGCTTCAGCGCGGCCAGGGTGGGGGAGGTGGCGGTGCCCACGACGGCGGCGGGGTCGATCTCGTCGTTGTTGCCGAGGCGGCTCAACATTGCACCGACGATGCCGTTCAACGTGGTCGTCATGATCGGAACCGACGTGCCGCGCGCATCGACGGCGCCGACCTCGACGCCGATGTTTTCCTGCGCGTCGATCGAGATCTCCACGACCGCCGCCTCGATCAGCACCTGGGCCCGGCGCACGTCGAGCTCCGCCACGATGGCGAGCAGTTCCTTCATCGTCGCGGGGTCTGCCCGGACGACCAGCGCGTTCAGCGACTCGTCGGCCTGGATGCTGATCGCCTGGCCTTCCTCGGTCGTGACGCTCACCAGGTTGCGCAACAACTCGGCCACGGCGAGCGCGTCGCCGTGGTTGAGGCGGACGACCCGGGCCGTGCCGGTCGTGGTCTCCTCCACGTCGAGCTTGTCGATGAGCCGTAGAGCATCCGCGATCGGCTCCAGCTTTCCTTTCAGAATCAGTGAATTGTTACGCTCGTTGGCGACGATTTGCACGGCCTGCGGCCCCTTCGCGCCGCGGCCGAGTTGATCCGGCGCGATCTCCTCCAGGATCGTGGCCACGGTGCCCACCCAGGCGTGCTCGAGTTCGCGGTGCACGATCTCGTCCTCGTCGACCACATCGGTCTGCTCGATCAGGCTCGTCAGCCGCGTGATGTTGCTCGCGAAATCGGCGAGGATCAGGACATTGGGATTCTCGATCGCCGCGACGTGGGCCGCCTGCGGCATCAGGGGTCTGATCGTCTTGACGATCTCGGATGCCTCGACGTGGGCCAGTGGAATGACGCGGGTGACGAGTTGGCTCGATGCCGCGTC
>JAPOYW010000248.1:0-6618 GCA_026706425.1 Gammaproteobacteria bacterium | reverse complement strand
CTTCCAGGTTCGCGCTGTCGGTGCCGCTCTGCTTGACCGTGGTGTTCTGGAGCACCTCCACCACGCCGTTGTTCTCGACGGCGCCTAGGTTGTGCACCTTCAGAACGGTTAGGAACAGTTCGTACACGCCGTCGGCGTCGAGTTCGGTGTTCGAGAAAACCGTGACCTTCTTGGCGTTCTGCTGGCGGGGGTCGAGGATGATCGTCTTGCCGGTCATCTCCGCGACCTGGTTGACGAACTCCTGCATCGGCATGTCGGCGCCGTTGACCACCCACGTCGACTGTGCGACAGCCGTTGCTGCCGTTAGGGCTGCGACCACCAGTGCCCACGAGGCGGCGTGGCGGGCGACGCCCCCCGACCAGCATGTCCGTTTCCGGACCGGTGGGCTACGGGGCATTCGCTTCGCCGGCTGTTCGGCTCGTCGGCTGGTGGTCATGATCCTCCTAAAGACGTTGGCTCGCGATGAATCGTTGTCTTGCCTGAGCGAAGTGGTTGGTCTACGCCAGGCTAGTTCAACGAGTCCAGCGAGAGATTGAACGTGATTCGCTGCTCGCCGCGCTGAATCTGAACTTCCACGGACCGGCCGGCGAGGATCCGCTCGAGTTGGTGGCGATCCTGTTCCGGGTTTCCGACCGGCTTGCCGTTCAGGCTCAGCAGCCTGTCCCCGGGTTCGAGGACGGCATCGTTGTTGGCGAAGGTGCCGAGCAGGTAGCCGCCTCGTTCGGAGGTCGTCAGGCCCAAGGTTTCGATGAACTTCCGGGGGTCTCGGTCTATCTCGTCGCGGTGCTTGGCAAGCGTCCTCTCGATCAGGCTTCGAGGGTTCCGCTGCACCCTGGGCGACGAGGTCCTGAGGCGTGGCGACGGCACCGCGCGATCGTCACTCGAGCGTTGGGCACCGGGGCGGATTAGCTGGTCGCCCCTCTTGAAGCTCAGGTTCTCGCGTACGCCGCCGCGGCTGACCACGACGCGGTCTCGGTAGACCTCTTCGAGACGGGCGTTGCCGGGCAGCCGGTCGGAGATCGCATAGAGTTTGGGGTTGTTGTTCCTTTGGGAGATCAGCGCGGTGGAGGCGTCCGCCTTGTCGGCGACGAACACGCCGTGCAGGACCAGCGAGAGCTTCGTCTCGCTTAGCGTTTCGGTCCTCGGGGCGGCATCGCGGGTGGGTTCTCCGAACAGGTTCATCGCCACGATTCGGTCGATCGGAATGTCGGGCACGTCTTGCGTCGACGCCTCGGCCGAGACCTCGACGGGCAGCGATTCCGGCCCCACCGTGAAGAACACGAACGACCACCACAACGTCGCCAGGAGTCCAAGGACAAGAACGACCAGGGCGCCGACGGCGGCGGCCCTGTGGTTCAAGAGCTTGTGGATGTCGACCACGCTTTACTACCCCTACTAGCCCGGAGCTACCACGGACGGTACCCGCGCCCGGCGAAGTTTCTGTACCCAGCGGTGAGGCTCCAAGCGCGTGCTGGCGACCGGAACACCGCCGAAGAGCCGGTGCACGCCATTGTATCAATCCGGGAATCCCTACACATCGCCGCCGCCCGGTTCGAACAGGCGTTCGGAGACGGTGACGACCACGGCATCCCCGTTGTCCCCGTCTCGCCAGGGATTCCCCGCAAGCGACGTCAACCGGGCGGTTACGCCGAGGTGGGCCCAGCCCTCGGCGTCCAGTCGGATGTTGAGCAGCGGCAACGCATCGCTCGCCGTTACCACCTCGAGCCCGGGTTGATCCGCCACACTCACCAAGGTCCCGACCATGCTTGGCAACACGGTGTCGTGGGTCTCACCGGCCAACCGGTAGACCGTGCGGCCCCCCGACCAGCGCAGTCGTCCTTCGGCGCCGATTCCGTCTGAGCCAAGGCGAATGAGGAGGCCGTCAACTTCGAACACGCCGTCGAGGGAGATGTGGTACTGGGAAAGGAACCGGTTCACGGCGAGCGCGTTGATGATTCCGGTGGCCGCGAACTCGGTCGCGCCGACTCCCACCGCCGCGGTTCCCGACACCGTGTAGTCCCGGTGCGCGACTTTCCAGTCGGTTCCCAACTGGAGATCCAGCAGCGCCCCTGGTCGCACCGACCAGGTCACGCGACCGAGATCCTGGCCTCGATACGCGAGGTCCGCTTCGCCGCTGAACAGCCGTCCCTCGGCCGTTGCGAGCAACAAGCCGTCGACCTGATCGGTCGCCAGTTTGATCGACCGGGCCGGCATCAGGGCCACGGCCAGTAGCAGCAGTGCGGCGATGCCGAACAGCGCGGCGAGTCCCTTGATTGTCTTGCTGAACACGGCTAGCGATCTGTCCACGATCCCGGGTCAGGTGGGCGTCGTCGCCCCAGATCAACAATACAGTGACGGTACAGGCTTCTCGAACGTTGACTCCAGAGTCGACCTCCGCACCCGTCAACTGCGCGTCGGCGGCGCAGATTTCCTAGGCCACCAGCACGCGCTCTAGGATGGCCTCGTAGATATGTGCCAGAGGTGCCAGGTCCGCCAAGGCAACGCGTTCGTCCACCTGGTGGATCGTTTCGTTGACCGGCCCGAGTTCCACCACCTCCGCGCCGGTAGGCGCGATGAAGCGACCGTCCGACGTTCCGCCCGAGGTGGAGGACTCGGTCTCGAGTCCCACGACGTCGGCGACCGCCCCCCGCACCGCGTCGATGAGCTTTCCGCCGCGGGTGATGAACGGCATGCCCGAGAGCCGCCAGTCGAATTCGGTATCGGCGCCGGCACCTTCGAACGCCTGTTCCACCGCTGCCTTCAAGGCGTCGGGTGTCTGCTTCGGATTGAAGCGGAAGTTGAACGCGCACTCGAACTCTCCCGGAATGACGTTGCCGGCGCCGGTGCCGGCCCGGACGTTCGACACCTGGAAGCTCGTCGGCGGGAAGTCGGCGTCGCCTTCGTCCCAGGTCGTGTTGATCAGCGTCCTCAGTGCTTCAACAGCCGAGTGGATTGGATTCACGGCCTGGTCGGGGTAGGCGACGTGGCCCTGTACGCCCTTCACCGCGGCGGTGGCGCCGAGCGACCCGCGCCGCCCGACGCGGATCACGTCGCCCAGCCGGGCCGAGGAGGACGGCTCGCCCACGACGCAGTAGTCGATTCCGACGCCTCGCTGGAGTAGCTCCTCCACGACGCGCACCGTGCCGTCCACGGCATCGGCTTCTTCGTCGCTGGTGACCAGGAATCCCAGGCAGCCGGGGTGGTCGGGGCGGGTGGCCACGAAACGTTCGGCGGCGACCACCATTGCGGCCAGACTCGACTTCATGTCGGCGGCACCGCGACCGTACAGAAAGCCGTCGCGTACGGCGGGTTCGAACGGCGGCGATGACCAGGCGGCCACCGGGCCGCACGGCACCACATCGGTGTGTCCGGCGAGTACCAGACGAGGTTTGCGAACCGCGCCGTCGCCGCGCGGGCTTGGATGCACCGCCCAGAAGTTGTCGACTTCGCCGAAACGCATGCGTTCCACCGCGAAACCGGCACATTCGAGTCGCCCGATGACCAACTCCTGGCACCCCGCGTCGTCGGGCGAAACCGAACGGCGCTCCACCAATGCCCGGGTGAGCGCCAGCACGTCGTCGGCCAGCGAGCGCCGCCGAGAGTCAGCACGGCGGAAACTAGCCGAAGTCATGGGTCTTGACGAAGTCGGCGACTCGTTGGGCGGCGGCTAGGCAGTCTGCCAACGGCGCGACCAGGGCGATGCGGATCCGGCCCTCGCCGGGATTGACACCGTTCTGGTTGCGTCCAAGGTAGCTGCCGGGCAGGACGGTGATGTTCTCCCGCCGGTAGAGCGCAGCGGCGAACGTTTCGTCGCCCACCGGTGTTCTGGGCCAAAGGTAGAACGCCCCGGGCGGCATCGCGACATCCAGCACCTCCTGGAGCACGGGGAATACGGCGTCGAACTTGGCACGATACAGGGCGCGATTGGCGACCACGTGCGCCTCGTCGGACCAGGCCAGCTCGCTCACGGCCGCCACGTGGGCGGACATGGCGCAGCCGTGGTAGGTCCGGTAGTCGTAGTAACGGGCGATGATGTCCGGGTCGCCGGCGACGAAACCCGAGCGCAGGCCGGGCACGTTGGATCGTTTCGACAGGCTGTTGAAGACCACGCAGTTGCGGTGCCCCAAACCCGCGTTGGCGGCGGCCTCAAGCAACCCGACCGGCGGATCGTCTTCGTTCCGGTAGATCTCCGAATAGCACTCGTCGGACGCGATCGCGAAGTCGAACTCACGGGCTCTGCGGACGAGGTCGGCAAGCGTTCGCTCGGGAATGACCTGGCCGCTCGGATTGCCGGGGCTGCACACGTAGACGAGTTCCACGCTCGGCCAGATGCTTGCCGGCAGGGCATCGAAGTCGGGTAGACCCGTCGCCGGGACGTAGCAGGGAGTCGCGCCGCGCAGCAGCGCGGCGCCTTCGTAGATCTGATAGAACGGATTCGGCATCAGCACCGTCGCGCCCGGTTCGCCAGAGAGGACGGCCTGGCCGAAGGAGAACAGCGCCTCCCGGGTTCCATTCACCGGCAGCACCTCGGTGGCCGGGTCGAGTTCCGTGCCGTACCGGCGATTGATCCACTGCGAGATCGCGGTGCGGAGACTGTCACTGCCACGCGTTGGGGGGTAGGTCGCGAGGCCGTGCCTGATCGTGTCGTGGGCGGCGAGCGCTGTCACCACGAAGTGCGGCGCCTCGTGTTTCGGTTCCCCGAGCGACAGCGCGACCGGTTGCCGAGACGGATTCGGTGGCA
This sequence comes from Gammaproteobacteria bacterium, assembly GCA_026706425.1. GTDB lineage: Bacteria > Pseudomonadota > Gammaproteobacteria > Pseudomonadales > Azotimanducaceae > VXYL01. The sequence continues at coordinate 1,877 of JAPOYW010000248.1, read as the reverse complement.
GGCCTTCGAGGAGCGCGTTCAAGCGCTCGAAAGGGTAGGGCTCGAGCCGGTCTAGATGGGGATTCATCGACTTGCCGGTACGCTCGCGGCCACGTTGGCTTGGCCCGAGTGGCTGCGGGCGATCTCGGCATCGAGCGTCGAGCGGATCGTCTCGGTGACGGCATGGGTCAGGCCGGGGTGGGTGATCGCGTGCTGGGCGCGATTGGTGATTTCGAACACATCCTCGACCCTTTCCCCGAGGGTGGTGATGCGGGCGCGGCGGACGCTGATGTCGAGTTCCTCGAAGAGCCCCCCCAATGTGGCCAGCAGGCCCGGCCGATCCGAGGCAACCACGCGCAGGGTGGAGGTCCGGGCACCCGGCTCCGTGGTCAGCGCGACCTGTGTCGGCATGACGAACTGCCTGAGTTGGCGCGACACGTGGCGCAGCGGCTGGGTGCCGCGGTCGCCGTGTATCGCTCGGGTCAGCGACTGGGCGAGCGCGGCGCGCCTGTCGTCGGCGACCGGGGCGCCGTCGCCATCCAGCACGATGTAGGAGTTCAAGCAGATCCCCGAACCACTGGTTGCGATCCGTGCCGCGGCCACGCGGAGGCTCTCAGCGTCGATGGCGCGAACGCTGTCCGCGAACAGGTTGTCGCGATCGCGGGCGTACAGGAATACCTCCGTCGCGCCTTCGGCGCTGGCTTCGTCGGCGACGTCGAGTACGGTCACCAGCGGGCCGGCATCGATGTCGTGACCGTCGATGGCGCGCGTGATGGCGACCACCTGGGCCGGCGAATGGTGTACGAAGAAGCCGTCGTCGGGTTCGTCCCACAGCAGTCTCGCCCGGTCGTTGTCGATGCCATGCCGGGCAAGTTCCGCCAAGGCGGCCTCGCGGCACGCGGCGGCCCGCTCGCCGAGCGCGTCGAGACCCTGTTGGAGTTGGCGCCGGGTGTTCTGGTAGAGCTGTCCCAACAGCGTCGCGCGCCAGCCGTTCCAGAGGGTCGGGTTGGTGGCGTTGATGTCCGCGACGGTCAGCGCGTAGAGGTAGTCGAGCCGGGTTTCGTTGCCGACCCGCCGCGCGAACTCGCGCACCACGTCGGGATCGTGGATGTCCTGACGCTGGGCCGTGGCGGACATGGTCAGATGCGCGAGAACCAGCCACTCGACCAAGGCGGTGTCGTCCTCGGACAAACCGTGCCGGCGGCAGAACCGCACGGCATCGCCGGCCCCGAGTTCGGAATGGTCGCCGCCGCGCCCCTTGCCGATGTCGTGGAACAGGCCGGCGACATAGAGCAGTTCGATTTTCGGCAGTTTGCGTGCCACGCGAGCCGCCAAGGGGAAGTTCTCGGCCGCCGAGTCGAACAGCAGGCGGCGCATCTGCCGGATGACCATCATCGTATGGGCATCCACCGTGTAGATGTGGAAGAGGTCGTGCTGCATCTGACCGACGACCTCGCCGAATTCCGGAATGTAGCGTCCGAGGACGCCGTAGCGGCGCATGCGGGTGAGTTGGCTGACCAGGGTGTAGGGCGCCCGCAGGAGGTCCATGAAGTAGCCGGTGACTACGGCGTCGTTGCGGAACGCGTCGTCGATGAGATTCAGGTGGTCGCGCACCAGCCGGATGGTGGATGCGCGCACGCCCGCGATGTCGTCGCGGTTCGCCATGATCACGAACATCTCCATGATGGACGCCGGCCGCGTCCCGAAGACGTTGTCGTGACTCGCCTCGATGTAGTCGTTGCGGATGTGGAAGCGGTCGTTGACGCGTTCGATCCTGGGCCGCTCCCCGGCACGCAGGATGGCCTCGTCGAAGTGCTGAAGCAGGATGTCGTTGACCTCCCGCAGCAGCAGCACGTGGCGGTAGTAGTCGTGCATGAACTGTTCGACGCCGAGTTGCG
>JAPOYW010000462.1:11418-13715 GCA_026706425.1 Gammaproteobacteria bacterium | reverse complement strand
GTTGGACAATCTCAAGGCCTGGGGTCGGGACCGTTGCGTCTTCCTGGTCACCCACCGTCTGTCCACGGTACGCCGGGCTGACCGAGTCGCCTATCTACGTGACGGGCGCATCCTCTCGTTGGGCGGCCACGACGAACTGATGGCTGAAGATGGCGCATACGCGCGGTTCGTGAACGCCGAAACGCATGCCACCCCGCTCGCCGGGGAATCCGCCATGGCGGATGACGAATGACGGAATCGGGGCCGCAAGAGACGCGCATCTCCAGCTGGGAGACGTTCGCTCTGCTGGGCCGTTCGCTGCAGTTCGTGTGGCCCTATCGACGCCAGATCGCGGTAAAACTCGGACTGACCCTGCTCGGGTTGAGCGTCGTGCTGTTCCTGCCTTGGCCGATCAAGATCTTGATCGACCACGTCGTCGAAGGTCTCCCGGTGGGATCGTCGCCCACTCCATATCCGCCCTATGTGGCCTGGTTCGTCGACCTGCTCCACGGGCTGACACCGTTCGAGATCGTCTGGGCGATCGTCGGCGTGTGCGTGGTCGGCATCGTCCTGATCGGGGGGTTCGGCGGCGGCGTCGCCCGGGACAACGCCGGCGGGGGCCTCGCGGAGGGTCTCGATACGGCGACGCAGAGCGAGAACCAGGCCAACGAGTCCGGCAGCCGCGTCAGCGGGTTGCTCGGGCTCTACGAGTTCCGCTACCAGCTTCGCATCACCCATCGCATCAACCACACCCTGCGCACGCTCCTGTTCGGACGCGTCATGGCTTGGCCGATGGTGCGGTTCGCGGATGCGAGCGTGGGGGATGCCGTGTACCGGACCATGTACGACACGCCGGCGATCTCGCGGGTCTGCTACGACATCCTCGTCTTGCCCGTCGCCAACCTGTTCGTGATCGCCACGGTGATCTGGACCACGGCGCATAGCTTCAGCGCGGTGCCCTCGGTGGTCGTCGTGGCCTGCCTGGCGGCCCCCATGGTGCTCCTCTCGACGCTGTTGATGACGGGCATGACCCGGCGCCGGGCTCTTGCCAGTCGGGAGGCCGGCGCGGTCACCACCGCCACCGTGGAGGAGGGGGTGGCCAACGCGGTCGCGGTGCAGGGTCTCGGTGCCGGCCAACGCCAGCGCGACGATTTCGCCGGCGACAGCGAGACCTCGTTCAAGCGGTTTCGGTCCTACATGGTGATGTATCTCCTGCTGCTCACGGTGCAGGCCACGGTCGGGGCAGGACTGATCTTCTACGTCTTCTTCGACATCTGCGCCGCCGTCGTGGAAGGGCGCATGTCGGCGGGGGACTTCAGCGTGGTCTACGCCTACTTCGTGCAGTTGGTCACCAACGTCAGCGGCCTGGGCGCGATGTGGTTCAACCTGCAGAACAACGTGTCGGGCATGCGGCGGGTATTCGAGGTCGCCGACTCCTCGGTGGATGCGGACCGCCACGGCGACGGAGCGATCGAAGGGTCGGTCGAGCACCTCCGCGTCGAACACGCGACGTTCCGTTACCCCGACGGTACCGAAGCGGTGCGGGACGTGGATCTCGAAGGACGCGTCGGCGAAGTGGTTGCACTAGTTGGCGCCACGGGTGCCGGCAAGAGCACCTTGGCCTACCTGGTAGCCGGTTTCGTCCAGCCGACCGAGGGCGCGGTCCTATATGACGGCGTCGATGCCCGGCGCCTGCGCACGGATGCGGTGCGCGCCCAGGTCGCCTTCGTATTCCAGGAGCCGTTCGTGTTCGACGACACGGCTGCCGCCAATATCCGCATGGGCAATCCAGCCGCTTCGGATGCACAGGTGGCCGCAGCGGCGCGCACCGCAGGCGCTTTGGATTTCATCGAAGCGCTGCCGGACGGCTTCCAGACCCGTTTGGGCCGTGCGGGAGCGCGACTCTCCGTCGGTCAGAAACAACGCCTGGCAATCGCCCGGGGGTTGGTGAGTCCCGCCCCCATCCTCGTCCTGGACGAACCGACGGCCGCTCTCGATCCCGAAACGGAAAACGCGCTGGTGGATGCCCTCAAAGCCGAGCGGTCGCGACGACTGCTGATCGTCATCGCCCACCGCTTGAGCACCATCCGAACCGCGGATCGCATCTGCTTCCTGGACGAGGGACGAGTCGTCGAGACCGGTAGCCACGACGAGTTGATGGCGAAGCCCGACGGCGCGTACAAGCGGTTCGTAAACCTGCAGGTCGGTGCGGTGGCTTGACGGGGCGCGAGAATCTACGGCCTCAGTCGGCATCGCACCGTCAGTGGTGTCTCGCGACTGTTGGCTCATTGTTGATGGGTCGTGCAGACTCATCGCGA
>JAPOYW010000462.1:0-11408 GCA_026706425.1 Gammaproteobacteria bacterium | reverse complement strand
GGATGACTACACGACTGCAAGTCTTGTTCGAAGACGAGCAGTAGCGGGGGATACAACGCGTCGCGCGGGAGTGCCGCATGACCGTGGCCGAGTGGGTACGCCAGTCTTTGCGGGAAGCGCGGATGGCCCGGCAGTCGGACGCGCAAGCCAAGCTGCGGGCGGTGGATGAGGCGACCCGTCACGGTTTCCCCGTTGGCGACATCGAGACGATGCTTGGGGAAATCGAAGCGGACCGGTTGCCGGAGCTGCCCGCGGCCTCATCGGGTCGGTCGGGGCATCTCCGCCCGCGATGACTTCTGTGTCGCAGCGATGCGACACGCGGCCAAGAGCCCAAAAACGCTGAATATAGGTAGTAGCGAGGTCGTAGGCACCGAGTATGGTGATCGCGTGCTCTATGAGCTGATCCAGAACGCCCATGACGCACGCGCCTGACGACCGGGGTCGGATCGCAGTTCGACTAGCCGTCCGCACGGACACCGACGGCACCCTGTACGTAGCCAACGGCGGTAACGGCTTTCGCTGGAAGGATGTCGACGCGATCCAGAACCTCGCCACGACTGCCAAGGAAGTTGGCGAAGGAATCGGCAACAAGGGTCTCGGGTTCCGAAGCACTGAGGCATTGACCGACGATGTGCGGATTTTCTCGCGCCAAGCAGGAACTCCATCCATCCGGTTTGACGGTTACTCGAAGCTGTCCGCCATAGCGTGTCGAAGGCACCCCAGATCAAGCGCTGGCTCGACTGGAAGGGCCAGCCGTCCGTGTTTCGGTGGCTGTCGGGCTGTCCGCCGACACCATCGTCGGCGGACGCCTCTACAACTTCCTGCCAATGGGCGACAAGGCGGCTGCGCCGCTGCTCGGCCATCTGGACGCCCCGTTCTTTGCCCACATCGATCGTCGCAACGCGGATTTCGACCTGCCACTCAATGCGACTCTGATGGACGCAGCTGCAGAGGCATGCGCCAGCGCCGCGTTGCATCTCGCCGAACAGGCGGATCCACCGGTTCCGAAACGCGCCGTCTTCGACCTCATCGCCTGGACTGGCGAGCACGCCCGGGCCCTCGACCAAGCGCTCGCCGACGCCGACAGTTCGCTCCAACATGCTCCCGTCGTGCCATCGATTCCCGTCAACGGCGCCGGTTGGACCAACCTGTTGGAGGTCTTCGCGTGGCCGGATGGCGTGTTCAGCCTGATGAAGGCAACCGCGGTCGCAAGGCACACTGGCGCTCGGCTGGTGTCGTCCGACTTGGACAGCCGCCGGCTTGATCGCCTCAGAGGCGTCCTGGACTGCGGTCGGCTTGACTTTGGAGAACTTCCTCGTCGAAGCGTCCAGTGCGTCGCCCGACTGCCGTCGGTCGCGAGATGCGTTGCTTGGGGAGTTCCGGGACTGGTCGGAAGTCCGTGGCGGGACACGTCGCCAGTGGGTCGAAATTCCTGACTTCGCTTGGCGTCACGGACGGACTCCGCCCCGTTGCTGGGCAACTCAAACAGACGGGACAGGGGTGGACATGGGACCAGCTCAGACGCAATGGCGAAGCCAGAGCGGCCCTTGACCGCGCTTGGTGCGCTGCAGCGTCCCATGTGTCTTTCCGACATCCAAACACGACGTATAGCCGCGAAGGAGAAGCCTGGCGGCTGCCGGGACAGATCGAGTACGACGAACTCTCGGACGCCGCCAAGCAAGCGTTCCACCAGCTCGCTTTCAAGCATCTTGCAGATCGGGGCGCAGAGTGCCTGACTTTCGATGTGGGCCGATTTGACCGTGGGCCGCGCTACCACGACCGGCAGACCCTGCCGTCCCCGCTTGCTGTACTCCTACGCTCGCGAGCGTGGATCGCTGTCGACACTCGCGACGCACCGAGATTCCATCGGGTCGGCGACTGCTGGGCCGCTCGGACCAGGCAAGGCCGACCGCCACGGTTTATCGCGCGTCTACAGACGGAGATCCGTTTATGCCGACGACAAGCGATCCACTGCTCATATCGCTCGGTCTCGGCTGGCTGCCCGAGGTCGTGGTGCTCGGACACGAACTCCTCGCGGAGGGCCTTGAGCGCGGCGTTCTCCGAACCACCGTCGAACGCCGCATCCGGGCAATTCGCGTCCGGCGATGCCAGTCCATCGCCCTGATGGTCGACGGGCGGGTCGTTACACCTTCCGAGGAAATGGCATTTTACGGCGTCGAACACGACGAACTGCCAACGCTCATCCTCGCGAATCGGCTACAGCTGACCCGATCTTCGTTGGCTTGGGATCTTTCCCGGACCGTCTCGCGGATGGTGGACAGGCGACTGCGGTACCTCGAACCGCTCCTGCATCACCTCGCCCGGGGCCAAGCAGGAGAGTCGTTGGACGCACCGGGCGACCAGACCCTTGCCGGGGCCTTGGGTTGCGACTCCCGCGTTCTCGACGAGTGTCGAGCCGCACTACGCACCGATCTCGGGCACGTCCTGCACCTGCTGGCACCGGTTGTCGCCTACCTAGCAGACATCGTGCTCGCGCGGGAACTCCTAGCCGACGCGGACCAAGCTGGTGCCGCGTTCGACGTCGGACAATGGCTCCATTCGCGCCTCCCGGTCACTGACCCAGCCCCGAACGACCTTCTTGCTGCCTGCCAACGAGCCCCTGATCGCGCCGCGCTTCGCAGGGAACTGGATCTTGACTACGCGCGTTTCAATCTCGTACTGCGAGCGCTGGATGAGCCGCCCTTGTCCAACGAGGCCGAACTTCGCTTCGTTTACCGAGGATACCTGGAGCGAATGCGTTCAGAAATACTGGAACGCCTACGGCGGCGCCTCCCGCCCTCCGGGTGAACGTCTGCGCGCCTAACCGCTAGTCGACGCAAGCAAGTCGTGCCAGGCCTTCCTCGCGATTTGGTCTTGCCTCTCGTCTAGCTCCTGTCCGATGGCCCGCAAGAAGCGGATGCGCCAATCTTCGGACAACAGGACGAAGATCGAGCTGATCAAACTCTCAATGCTCGCCGTATAGATGTTCATGCCCGATGCCCACTCGCTGGTGGCAAGTCGTTCTATGTCGCTACGGTCGGCCTCGCTGATGTCCGGCACAGTGAACAGGAGGCTCGACAGCCCTTCATCGGCCCGCTTCGCCTTCAGGCTGGACGATTGCACGTGAGCCAACGTCAGCTTGATGTCCTTCACTTCGGCCACGAGGCATATCCGCTCCGGGTCGTCGTGGCAATAGCAGATTACGTCACCGGGGACGCCACCAGCCTTGTCGGCTTCGTTGATGCCTTGGGATTCCACGCGGGAGAACAGCGAGAGGCCTTCGCCGATCACGCGGAGCAGTGCGGTAGTGGCAGCGAGAAGCCGCAATCCGCCGCTGGGACTTGAGAGAAAGGCACCCAGAACGGCCTGCAATTGCGGGAGGCTGATCCTTTGGGGGATCGGATAGCTGAACGTCTGTGCAGCTAGCCGGCGCGTAAGTGACCGGAGAACTCGCCCGAAAGCCTCCCTGAGCCCTGCCTCTTCTGTTGACTCCAACGCATCGAAGAAAGTGATCAGCCGTTCCCAGTCCGCCTTGTCGCGTACATCCTGCATATTGTGCTCGATTCGCTGGCGGCGTAGAGGCTTGCTGGCGTACGGCTCCGCGCTTGTCCCAATGACATGATGTGCGTCGGCAACCCAAGGAACGACTACGGATGTCGAAAAGCTGCGAGCGTCCCATCCCCCCTTGTCTCCGTCCGCCTGTTGGACCGCGTAGAGGCTGCGCATCGGATCAGCGATCTTTCCCAACAGTTGAGTTACAAGCGCGTACCGCACCGATACCGGTCCCGCATTCGTAAGATCGTCAATCTCGGGGTCCGGCTGCACCTCATTCGCATCGAGTGCCTTGGACCACTCTTCGTCTAGCCACTTTCTCGCGGCATCGTTATCCATCTAGAAGAGGCTAGCCTCGGTCCCCGGGCTAAAGTTCAGCCAAGCGGATTCCCGTCGCATGCTACCGACCGAGCTGCACCGCCGCTCGTCAGCGTCTACCCGATTCCAATGTGTGAACAACCGGTCATATAGCTCCGTCCGATACCCGGACACGACAGCACGACCGCGTATTCCTGCTAGACACTCTGCGAGTTCGCAATGTTCCTCATCAGTCATTTCGAAGCCATAGGCGGACTTGTCACCGCGGGCCGAGTGGACGTAGGGCGGGTCGAGATAGAACAACGTATCCGGCGTGTCGTAGCGCTGAATCACTTCGATGGCCGGCGCATGTTCGATCTGCACGCGCTGTAGTCGCTGCGCGATCTCTGCCAGACCCTCGACCGATCCGAGCCAACGCGACACGGCTCCGGCCATCCCCGCGCGAGAGGTGAGGACGCAATGCGCCCACCTTCCTTCGCTGCTGGTTTGCGCCAAGCCGGTGCGTGTTTGTCGTGCACGGATGTAGAACCGTCGGGCGCGTTCCAGTTTCGAGAGCTTCTTTGCCGGCTCGCATGCCCGCGCCAACTCCTCCCTAGAGAAAGGAGTCAGGCCGATCGCCTTGATCAGCTTTCCGTGTTGGTTGCGCAGAGTCTCGAAAAAGTTGACGAGTTCAGAGTCGATGTCGTTGTAGGTCTCGACTGGATACGGGCCGACGTTCAGTAAGACGGCGGCCGATCCGCCAAAGACGTCGCAGAAGTGCGAGATATCGGTGGGGAGCAGCGGAATCAGGAAGTCCAAGTGAGAGTACTTCCCGCCGTACCAGCCGAAGGCGATCATCCGGCGTGAGCCGTTCCTGGCGACTCGGCCACCCGTGCCTGTTGAGTTGACAGTCGGAGCATTCATGTTCGCGGTACCGACACCAGCCTAGTCCAATACCTCCATAACGATAGCGTCGTACTGTACATCAGTACAGTTCTGGTGGCAACAACGGCAGCAAACGGCAGCAACGAGGCCGAGATTGGTCAATGATGGAGTGACCAAGTCTCCCGCTTGGTCTCGAGGTTGGTCAGTTACCAAGCTCCAGCCCGTCGTCGGCTTGGTCACTCGTGGGCTGACCATGTACCGACGACGACCTTGGCATCGGCTAGGGACGCTTAGCCTTGCCGACAGGCGAACGCGAAGAGTCGCGCCAAGGCATCGTCCAGACGAACACCGTTGCGCGTGCAATCGCCGCTGGGCCTCGCTGGGCAGTTCCTCGCGAAGAAGCCGGAGCTCGAAGGTTCTCCTCGCCCGATCATTGTCGATGATGGGAGGAACGTGGCCGAGTCGTTGCCAGTGGTGGAAGGCGGCGGGTAAGCCGGTTCCAGCCTGTTCGCTGAGGCCGATTCGGCGAAACGCGGCGACGATGGCCGGGTTGCGCACCTCCTTCTCCGCAGGATCCAGCAGTTCCTCGGTCATCGCGGAGGCGTCGCCCGGATTCCAGAACACGGTCCTGTCGCGGAAGAAGCGGATCAAAGCCGTCCGGTCGTGGTCGCCGTAGTCCTGGTGGATGAGCAGGTTGATGGCAGCCTCCCGAAACGAGATGTAGTCCGGCGGATCGTCGTCCCGCGGCGCCGTGGTGGCGTCCACGCTGAACGGGTGCTTGGCGTGTTTGATGTAACGCTCGGACAGCATGAGCCACGCTTGTATGAGGTTGTTCTCCACTTCGATCCGGTCACTCCACCGGTCTTCTGGCGACCACGAGTCGAATGCCGAGTCGATGAACTGGCAGTCGACCACAGGGCGAGGGAGCATCTGGCGCAAATGCCGCGGTTTGCCAAAGACAAGCAAGGTCGCCCGGGTCGGGGCGAGGCGGTTTTCCTGCTCGACTACGAAGCCCCACTCGGGTAGGAACTCGACATCGGAAAGCGTGCTATGCCTGCCGGCGGTGCGCTCGTCGAAGACGCGCCGGTACCAACGCACCGAATCGGGATCGAAGCCCTCCTCGGCGTCCAGTCCGACGGGTGCCTGGCCGTCGAACCGAACCGCCGAAGCCTCCTGAAGGAACCGTTCGATCTCCGCAGCTGCCTCGTCGGCATTACGGGGCTGGACCACGGGGTCGACGGGTTCGAATCTGATCAGATCGCCGTGCTTCATCATGCTGATACCGTGCGGGTTTGCTTAGGTCCCTGAGCGGTAACCACGAGCAGGCCGCGACTCGGCAGCGTCGGTGTTCGCGGCTCGTGTTCCGTAGTTTGCGGCATTGTAGCGGAGGTTTGCGACCGTCACTCGCCGATCAAACCGTGGGTGATGCCGCGGACACCTGTTTCACCCTCACCTCGCGTTGGAATGGGCCTTTCGCTTCACCCTCACTTTGCGTTGGACAGTACGGCAACTTGAACCGCATCCTCACTGTCATTTACGCTGCTACGCGCCCATTGGTGCTATTGGGACGGATTTGCTCCCCACGACGTGTGAAGGGAGGGGGGCACGGTTGCACGCGCCCAAACGACTTCAGAGGTAGATTACTCATGGCTAGACGTAACGTGTTCATCGCGGCTGCGATGGTGTTGACAATTGCCCTCCCCGGGACTGTAGGGGCCCAGGAAGAGGGCACGGATCGTAGATCGATCATCGAGGAGGTGATCGTCACGGCGGAGAAACGCGAGGAGTCGGAGATGACCGTGCCCCTCGCGGTCACCGCGTTCGATGCGTTGAAGATCGAGAAGCTGAAGATCGAAAACGTCAATGACCTCGCCCTGATGACGCCGGGCCTGGAGGCGACCACCCACGCCCACAACAACATGTTCACCATGCGAGGGGTCGGCACGACGTTCAGCGCCTTCCACCTGAGCGAGTCGTCGGTGGCGGTCTATCAATCGGGGCTCGCGTCTCTCGCCGGTCGCACGGCGGGAATCGACACCGACGGCTTCGACATCGAACGGATCGAGGTGCTGCGCGGGCCGCAGAACACGATCTACGGGCGCAACGGCGTCGGCGGCACGATCAACTACGTGCGCAAGCGGCCCGAGTGGGAGCCGGGCGGCGAGATCGTCGGACAGCTCGGTTCGCGTAACAACCGCCGTTTCGGCGTGGCCTACACGGGTCCGGTGGACATCGCGGGACTCGGCGAGCACCTGGCGTTCCGGCTCACCGCCCACACGAACCAGCGCGAAGGCGGGCAGCGCAACCTCGGCGAACGGGGTCCGAACCAGATCTGCGACGTAGGGGCATGCACCGGCGACGACATCGACAGCGTCGACAACTGGACGCTGTCGCCGCAGCTCGAATGGCGCGGCGAGAATTGGAGTTTGAACCTGCTCGCCGGCTGGTACGAATCCGACCGCCTGATGGGTCGCAACACCCCAGGTCAATTTCCCCGGGGCGTCTTGCCGGCCGGGTTGCGCTTTCCCACCCACGTCAACCAAGGGGTCAGCGGCAGCGGCGTGCGTCGCATGACGTCGTACTACGGCTGGGACGCGAAGATTCCGACCAGCGACGGCGCCGTGCAGTTCAACCGCGACACGACGCATTGGGTGGAGTCGTCCAACCTGATCGGCACCTTCGAGTGGAGCATCACCGACAATGTCTCGCTGCGTTACCAGACCGGAACCTCGGACCACGAGGAATGGCGCTATCGGGACGCCGACGAAACCGACCGAACCGGGACGCCGGGGTTCATGGACCCGGGCGACCCGAGCGTCTGGCCGCGCGCTGATGACAACGGCGGCCCATACCGCGATCGGCTGACCATCGGGAGCAACGACTACGACGTGCAGCAGCACGAGCTGCAGCTCACGGCTGCGCTCGGCGACGACATCGAGGTGCGGCTGGGCCTCTTCACCCTGAGTGCCGAAAGCCTCGGAGTCTTCGACAGCAAACGCTACGAAGACGCCGCGTTCTACACCTCGACCCTCGACCAACTGCGAGCGCTGCACGCCGTCGGAGGCGCACCGGATCTCGGCGCCAGCTTCCCCTCGGGTTCTTGCGAGGACATCCTGATGGAGCACTTCGGCCAGACCTTCATCGACGCCGCAATGGGCGCACCGATCGCGCCGTTGAGCGGCGCCGAGCCGGGTTCTCCCGAGAACAGGATGGGGTGGATTCCCGGCTACCTGACCTGCTACGACAAGGACGGCGTCGGCGGCGGAACCGCCGGACTCAACAGTGCGGATTTCGCGGGCGAGCAGTTCATGGCCCAGGATCAGGTGTCGGTGTTCGGCGAAGTCAATTGGCAGATCGCGCCCGAGTGGAACGTCTCCCTGGGCGTGCGCTCGATCGAGGACGAGAAGCCAAGCCACGAGTTCCGCAAGATCACTCTCCACCGGGTTTTCGCCACCGCCTTCAACCCGTTTGCCACGAGTGTCGACATCACGACGCTGGTCTCCGGCGATGCCCGGGGCCCCTGCAACGATTCCGCCTTCCTCGAGGACGAGGAGATCAGCCTCGAAGAGTGCCTGTGGGATGTCTTCTACGAAATGAACGATGTCGGCCCGCCGCGCTGGCTCCGTGTGCTCCGGACCCAGGCGACGGTTCTCGACTTCGACGCCTTCGTGTTCAACTTCGATGTGGAGTACACGCCTACCGACAACCTGTTCGTGTTCGCCCGCATGGCATCCGGCTACCGCTCCGGCGGGACCAACCCGATCCTGTCGGTGAGCGACGACTTCGTGCCGTTCCAGTTCTACGACGAAGAGGAACTGCTGACTTGGGAGGCGGGTGTCAAGGCCAGCTTCCCCGAGCTTGGCCTGCGCGTCATGACGTCGGCCTACCTCTATAACTACGACAACTTCATCGCCAACGTGGCTGTCACGCTGTGCCCGGATGACCCATGGGAGTGCGCGGCCGAGCCGAACGTCAACTACGGCGAGGTGCGGATCACCGGCTTCGACTTCGAGTTCGCCTGGGACGTGCCGTTTGTTGAGAACCTTTCCATGTTCGGCTTCGTTGCCTACAACGGCGGCGAAGTGCTCGATCCCTTCGTGTTGCCGGAGTATGTCTGGACGGGCAACGAGGACGTTGCCCCCGATGCACAGTACGGCTACATCGGCAGCTTGACCGGCAACAAACTGCCGAACAACCCGAAGACGAAGTACAACATTTCTGCGGAATACACCATCCCGCTCGCCAACGGATCCGACATCGCGGTTCTAGGGGTGTATTCCTGGCGCGGCAAATTCGACGCCTACGTTTCGAACAACGAACTGGAGAGGTCGCCTTCCTACGACCGCTTCGACGTGAACGTCACCTGGACGGCGCCGGGGGACGCGTGGTCCGTGTCTGTATTCGGCCACAACGTCTTCAACGACCAGGAGATCGAGCTGTTCGAGTTCGTAGACTACGAATGGGAGGATCCGGACAGCGGCGAGGAGGTGTTCGTCCTGGTCGACGACCCGTTCGTTTCGGGTTGGCGGTACTGGGGCGCGGAAGTCCGCTATCGACTCTGATCGACGCGTGGCCGCCTGGCGATCCGGGCGGCCGCGCTCTATTCCGCTGTAGCGCCTGACGCTGGGGCCCTTGGAACAACCGTCGGATTTCGACGCGCTGAGGCTTGACCTCAAGGGTCTCGGTCGCGTCTACGTCGCCACCTGGCCGTTCATCTTCGCCCAAATCTGGCATTTCCTCGCGCTGCTTGTCCTGAACCTGGCGCTCCTCGGCTTCGGCACCGCGGTCGCCTTTCTCGGCTTCGACGTCCTCCTGGACTCCGTTGGCCGCGCGGAGCCGCTCTCCGGAGCCCAGGCCTCAGTGATGTGGTTGCCGGACGCCGACTACGTCGACGTCGAGTCGCTAGGCGACTCCGCCCGCTTTGAAGTGCTGTTTCGTTTTCTCATCGTCTCCGCCGTGATCATTGTGACCACCACCAGCGCCTTCACGCTGCTCACGATGTACAAGGTGTGGATCCTGCAGCGCGTCAACCAGGACCTCCGCGTCGCCATGGTCCGGAACGCCGAGGACTTGAGCTTGAGGTTCCACTCGCGGACGTCGGCGGGCGACGGCATCTACCGGGTGTTCCAGGACAGCGCCATGGTCACGGCGGTGGTGGACCACGTGGTCGTCCAACCCATCATCGCGATCTCGATGATCGTGGTGCAACTGGCCGTCGCCAGCCTGTTCAGCCCTTACTTTGCTTTTTTGATGCTAGTGGCGAGCGCCGCCGTCGTTGCCATGGCCCTCGCCCTCGCGCCGAGGCTCCAGACCTGGAGCCGGGCCACCCGGCAGGCCAACGCCGCGCTCTTCACGCGCGTCCAGGAGACCTTCCAGGGCATCCAGGCGATCAAGGCCTACGGCTTCGAGGACGCGAACTACGGAAGATTCCGCAGCGAGTCCACGGCGGCGCTGGATACGGCGTTTACGCTCCGACGTGACTTCGCGGCATTGAAGGTCGTGGTCTCGTATGTGCTGGCGCTGCTCGTGTTCGCCACGGACTACATCGCCACCCGTTTCGTGCTGTCGGAAGGGGCCGTGTTCGGGGCGTCGGTGCTGGTTCTGTTCGGCATGTCGGTGACCCAGTGGACGGTGGCCGTCCACCAGGCGCGGCGCAGCCGGATTGACGCGTTTGCGCTCCACTTCGAGGAGCTTGCGCGGGTCTGGTGCTTCGCCCAGGACATGGCCGTGGGCCTGGACCGCGCGTTCTGGCTCCTGGCGCAACGACCGGAGGTGAGCGATCCCGACGAGCCCGTGCCGTTTCCCGCCGTGCTCGAAGGCGTTCGATTTACGGGCGTACGGTTCGGCTACGCGCCGGAGGCGCCGGTGCTGACGGGCTTCGAGTTCGCCGCCCGGACCGGCGAGGTCACTGCTCTCGTCGGCGAGTCGGGGGCTGGAAAATCCACGGCCATGGCACTCCTCTTGCGCCTGTTCGACCCGGATGCGGGGAGCGTTGCCATCGACGGCGTCGACTTGCGCTCGGTTCGCGTCGCCGATCTGCGCGGACACGTCGCCATCGCGTTGCAGGAAAACGTGCTCTTCCCGACCTCCATCGGGGACAACCTGCGCTACGCGACTCCCGGGGCAACAGACGCCCAGATACGAAAGGCCGCCGAGGTGGCGTGCGCAACGCCATTCATTGAGCAGTTGCCGGAGGGCTTCGAAACCGTGCTCGGCGTCGGCGGCGCGTTGTTGTCGACCGGGCAGAAGCAGCGGGTCTCCATCGCCCGGGCATTGGTGCGCGATGCGCCCATCCTGGTTCTGGACGAGCCGACAGCGTCCCTGGATGCCGACACCGAGCGGCGGGTGCTGGCGAACCTGAAGAGCTGGGCGGTGGGTCGCGTTGTCATCGTCATCACCCATCGGCTGTCCACGATCCGCACCGCCGACCGGATTGCGGTCCTCGCCGACGGCGGCGTGGTGGAGTCCGGCACCCACGACGAACTCGTTGCACGCCGGGGCCGCTATCACGATCTCGTCGCTACCAGCGAAAGCGATGACTGAGCGCTACCACGACCGCCTGGACGTCCAGACGACGCTGGCGACGGGCGACGTCATGGCCCTGTTCCGGCGTGCGCTCGGCTACCTCTGGCCGCAGCGGCGTCTGTTTGCGGCGCGTGCGGGACTTATGGTCC
>JAPOYW010000159.1 GCA_026706425.1 Gammaproteobacteria bacterium | reverse complement strand
TCTTCTACGCCCAAGGCGTGAAGGCGAACGTCATCTTCTTCGACAACCGTCCGGCAAGTCCCGACCCTCAGACGTCGAAGGTCTGGTACTACGACTACCGCACCAACGTGCATCACACGCTCAAGCAAAAGCCGCTGACGTACGCCCACCTTGCAGACTTCGTCGCCTGCTACAACCCGGAGAATCGCCATGTCCGGGACGAGATTTGGAGCGAGGACAACCCGAACGGCCGGTGGCGCGCCTACTCGCGCGAAGAACTCCTTAGCCGCGACAAAGCCAGCCTCGACGTTTTCTGGGTGAAGGATGCTTCCATTGCCGATCTCGACAACCTGCCGGAACCGAACGTCCTTGCCGATGAGATACTGGAAAACCTCCGCTCAGCACTGACCAACTTTGAGGCCGTTGCCGGGGACTACTAGCACGCGGTCAATCAACAGGCCGGGTTGAGCGGTCAATCGCGGACGCCAACTCTTTCCGGTTTCCGTTTCGCCAACAATGCGGAGGGCACCTTCCGCCACGCCCCGGGGCCGTGCTACGGCATCGACCGCCCGCTCTGGCGCCACGGCTGATCGGCGTTCTTAAGGCGAACCACCTTGAACCCCTCTCGACCAACGGCGGGCGAGCCTTCGGCAAACGCATCAGATTTCACACCCACTTGAGGTGCGCCTCAAGGGCCTCAAGGAACCCGTTTGGATATCGGAGATTTCCCTCGTGCGCCCGCCGCACGAAACCAGTCAATGCCCTACGCGACAGATCCGGCCACTGTTCCGTACCAAACGCGGACAGCCGCCCTCGTCGCTTTTCCAAGGGCTGCTCCGAGGCATTGGACACCATACGCTCTGCGCCCATGCACCAGGCCGCCCTGGGCCAAGGTGCTCCCTCAGCGATCGCAATGTCGTTGCTGGAGTCGTAGCTGCCCGGAGTCTCTAAACGCCCTCCGATCCACTCCGCGACCGGCACGGACACCGCATTGCCCACAAGGCGCCAACGGTCTCGCCCGTGCCTCACTGTCCTCAGGGCAGACGTCCATCGTGGCGGAAACCCCTGAAAACGCTCCACCGCCTCTATCGGCGGCGTAACGACCCGACCGCTCGGCAGCAGAACCGCCGGGGGCGATGGGATCCCGACGCCGGACCCCGTCTTCAGCGGTGGCACGGCGTCCGAAGTCAATCCGTGCCCGGAACGGCCCTCCGTCCAGAAGAACCCTACCGGACGGTCCAAATCCACCGTCGGCCAGACCTTCCCCGGCGTGTCGTCCGCAAGCAATACATCCCGCGGGTCGCCGGTGAGCGCGGCGACGATGTACACTCGTCGACGCCGTTGCGGTAGTCCGAACGCTCGACTGTCGACTACGCGCGAAGCCCAGTGGTAGCCCAGTGTTTCAAGCCGCGACAACACGTACGCCATAGCGGCCCCGCGCGCGAGGTGCAGCATGAAGTACACGTTTTCCAACACTACCCACGGCACTGGCCTATCCTTAAGCAGCCTGAACAACGCCTCGACGACTTGCGATTTCTTGCCTTCCAACCCCTCCTTCTTGCCAGCCATGGACAGATCCTGGCAGGGAAAGCCTGCTGTCACCACTTCGGTCTCCTCCGGCAACGCTGCGAGCTTGACCACGTCCGCGTCCAGAACGACATCGGCGAAACGGTCTCGGATGACTCTACCGGCGTCCGGGTCGATTTCGCTCATCAGAACGGTCTGATGTCCTGAGCGCTGAAAGCCCAGTTCGAACCCGCCGATGCCAGCGTACAAGCCCGACACCACCATAGAGGACACCTCCATCCACGCTGTGGACGGCCAAAACCAGTCGCCACATCTTTCGCCACCGCCGGCGGGCATTCAATCCGGCACATCGTCTGACGACTGCGACACCGCCGTTACGGCACTGCACGGATCCTGTGGTGTCTACACGCGTCCCGGCCTCGTGGCCCGCCTCCTAGACCGTGTGGGATGGACGCACGACGCCGATCTCGCCGCCTCCCGACTCCTCGAACCGGGTGCCGGCGACGGCGCTTTCCTCGTCGAAGTGGTCAAGCGTCTCGCCGCCTCTTTCCGGCGACGAGGCATTCCCCTCCGCATCGACACCCTTAGGGAACGCGTACTAGCCTACGAGTTGGTACCGGCAGAGGCAAACAAGGCACGCTCGCGAGTCGTCGCTGCGATGAAGGCCTCGGGCATCCACCAGGCCACCGCCCATGCCTGTGCCCGTGCATGGGTCAAGACCGGGGACTTTCTGCTCGCCGACCTGCCCACTACCCCGTTTTCGCACATCGTTGGCAATCCGCCCTACATCAGGTGGTCCAAACTTCCGGATTCCATTGCAGCAGCCTACTCCGCGAAACTGCCCCGAACCATCGCCCGGGGCGACCTCTACCTACCGTTCCTGCACCGTTCCTTCGAACTCCTCCACGCACGTGGTCGGTGCGCTTTCGTCTGCTCCGACCGGTGGCGCTACACCGTCTATGGTGACGACTTCCGCTCACACTGGCAGTCCTTCCTCGAAATCGACACCGAGCCGGCCGGCAACCCCAAGGACATCTTCGACCGAGACGTCTACGTCCATCCAGAAATCCTCACCGCGACCCCGCTCGCGACACCGCGACGCCCGAGAACGCGGCGGCGGGTCTGCGGCAAGACGCTTGCCGAACTCGGTTGTACGATCCGCGTCGGCCCCGCGCTCGGTATCACGCCTGCTTTCGTCCTCCAACCCGAAGAAGCCGATGTCGAGCCGGAACTGCTGCATCCTTGGATCGACGCCCAAGAAATACGTCAGGGCGACGTCAGGTCGTGCGGGCGGCGTGTCGTATCGCCGTTCGACGACTGGGGAGACATCATCGAGATCGACGACTACCCACTGTTGGCCGCTCGGCTAGGACGATTCTCAGACCAACTTCGGGCCCGGTACATCGTTCGCAACGGTGCGGTCTGGTATCGCACGATTGACAAGGTGTTACCGACCGCGTGGTGCCGCCCAAAACTGCTGATACCCGAGATCGCCAAATCACCCAGAGTAGCCGTCGACCACACCGGCGCCATCCCTTCGCATGGTGTCTATGCCGTCTTCTCCCACTCACTAGACATTGAAGACGTCTACGATCGACTTCGAGACGGCAAGCTCGCCAAGGCATTGGCGCCGGTCGCGCCGAAGATCAAAGGCCGTTACACGCGCTGTTACCGACGCTTTCTGGCCATGATCAGGATCTAGACCCAGCGCGTACTCTCCTACGCTAGGATCGCTTTGGTGATTTCTAGGTACGTCTTTCGCTTGTTCGCGTTCCCTTGGAACGCGGCTTGCAACACGTTGTCAACACCGGTCGGGTAACCGTGCATCGCTACCGCCATGGCCAAGAACCTGGTCACCGGGTCTTTGCTCGGGATCGGAAACGCGGGATATCTCGTCGGCAGAGGCGTGACCGCGCCGGCAAGCGGCACTCGCCGTTGACCTAGCGTCTCTTCCATCTGCACATGGTCGTACCCGTGAGGCGTCACGGGGTAATGGGACCCTGGTTCGAACCGAAACGCGAACGGGGGCCCTTGCTGCGAGAGAACCACCAAGTCGAATGACAACCCGGCAGGTCCGGTCCTCCCCACCCAAGGTGCAAAGAACGCTGCGTACACGCGATTCTGCTTGCACGGCATCGGTATCAGCTGCATGGGATTGCCGTTCGCCGAGAGCGGCCGAAACGGATTCGTCACCGCATTCTCCGCCGCCGCCTGTTGCGTCGCTATAGCAACTCGTATCGTCCGTGCGCGCGCCTTGACACGCGGTGACTCGTTCGCCCAGTGCTGCAAACCAAGTCGCGCATACGCCAGGAGCAGTTCATCGACCGATACACTCATCAGTCACGTTACGCCGCCAAGGATACGGCTGCGCGGCGAGTACAAGTATTCCCCCGCTTCAACAATGTAGCGCCTCGCCCACGAGCCCTCGATCTCCGCCTGGAATTCCTTGAGCGACTCAGCGTCCGCATCCACCGTCACGCTCACGAACCGCGATGCGTCCTCGCAAAAGACAGCATCCGGCCAGTCGCCCTCCGCTTCGAAGAAGCGTTCCGTAAGGACCTCGTTCGCCTTTAGCGCTGGCCACCAGAAGCACGGCCCCGGCACCCACATCCAGTGTTCGAAACGCGCTGGCTCTAGATGCGCCTCGAACAGCGGGCCATCCAATCCGAATGGGCGCTCTCTACACGCGATCACCTCGTTCCAGCAACCGAGATCGCCCGCCTTCCCTCCAAGCAGAAAGGGCATCTGAGCAACCAGATGGGCTAGGTCGATCAGCACGTCCTGCGTGCCCAGCACATCCCGCCTCAACCACCGATCGACCTCATACGCCGTGATCCGCCGAACCGCCTTCCTCGCGAAGTCAGCCTTTTTCAACGCCAGATCCTTCAGCTTTTCAATTTCGGACGGCGGCAACGTCCGACTCCCTTCAAAAAAGACCGCAAAGGACGCTTCACGCGCGTCGAGTCCCGTCGACGACAATGGCGACTTCGCGCGAAGCGACAAGTACTCCTCCGCCTCCACCGGGAAACCCATCGCCTTCCACACGGGCTCTTCGAACCGACTCTCAAGGAATCGCACCTGTTCGCGACGCCTATCCGCCGCTTCCGCCAACCGCGGCCAGTACCAAGGAGAGAACTCCTCCGTCGCTTCGGCTTCCCAAAGCCGGCCGTTTCGCAGGTGTTTCGTGTTCAGGGCCAAGTCGGCGAGCGACTGATAGTCTCCGAACAGGTACCTCAAGTCGAAGTCGACATGGAGATTCTTGTTCAGCGACACGATGTACGGGATCTCCGTAAACGCCCGCAGATACCCGATTATTGTCTCCGCCGTCAGTCTCGCCCCCTCCAACTCAAGGACGGTGAGGTCGTTGTCCACTATCGCCACGTCGTAGTCCCTGAACTCGGCGGGACATTCCCACTGGTCGGACTTCCCGTTTCCGTTCAGAAGCTGCGAGATGCCTTCGAACAGCCCCTTCAATGCCTCCTTCATTCCAACGCCTGCCAGCGGCGTGACCTCGCCCCTCTCGCCGATCGCCTGCATCGTCCGGTCGCATTGCGAGGGCTTGTCGTCGCAAACCAGAATCCTCATTGTCACGTCCTCCACGACAGTTGAATGGCCGTCGAGAACCCGCTGGGCGGTCTCACGAACCCCACTTCGGCTCCTCTGCTGCTCGCGATCATCCTGACGATGGCAAGCCCCAGTCCCTGACCGCCTATCGCGATGGAACGATTGGCCGGGCTAACCGAGCCTCGGCGTTCGAATGCCTCGAACAGAATGCCCGTCTCTTCGATTGACATCGTCAACCCGGACCCTGTATCACTCACACGCAGGTATTGTCGGCGCGCGTCCGCTTGGGATCCGTCGAAACGGATGACCCGAACATCCGACTCCAGCATCGCGTTCCACGCGTTGAACATCATGTTCTGCAATACAGCGCTCCACTCGGCGAACGCTCCCACCGGGAAACGAAGGTCCCTCGGGATCGCGCTTGTTCCGAACGCCACCCCTGCAAGCCTAGACCGCAACGACCGCACAACCTGGCCGACGACGGATTCCACCGTCAGACGCTCGGTCGCCACGCGTTCGTCCGCATCCGCCAGGGGTGCGAACAATCCCCGATACGCGTTGAAATGAGTCTTGTATGTCTTCAGTGACCTGATGGCTTCCGTGACCGTTTCCGAGGGCTGAGACTCGGACAGGGCCTCCAGGAGATCGGTCAACTCGTCCAGTAACGCCGCGTCGTTCGTCAGCTCGTGGTTCATTGCCAACGCCGCCATGCCAGCCGTAGCCAACGGGCCGAGGAGCGCGGCCCGGCTGTCAATCGCCCCGGACTGGGTCTCGACGGCCCGACGTGCCCGCACTATATCTCGCCTTACCTCACGATAGGCGGCGTCCGGCATCTCGGGCTTGTACCGCTGCAACGTCGCGAGGGCAGTCCCCAGCGCCCTCGGCGGGGGCTCCTTCGCGTGTTGTTTCTGAGCTTCGTCGTCGGCAACCGCTCGGTAACGATTCGCATACAAGTCGAGCCCGAACCGCACGAGGTTGCGTAGTTGCTCGAACGATTCGTTCGGTGCCAGTCGATCCCGGCCCGGCTGGATTTGAAGCCAGCCCCCACCGCTTTCCCGTGCCGAAACGACGCGGTGTTCATGGTTGGTGTCAACGTCGACCGCCCCGAAAATCCGACCCGGGTTTGGTAGATCGAGCAGATACCGGCCCGCGATCCGGAACCTCTCAGGCAGGAGTTCCGATGCATTCAACCGCCGCCCTTGGTCGACTCCGACGTTCAGCCAATCATGACCGCTAAGGTCTTGAGACCCGTAGTACGGAAGCCGAAAGCCCGCGTCATACACCGACACGCCCCCGTACGTCCTCAGGTAGTCGCGCATCTCGCCAACCGACAACCCGGACTGGCGTCCTTCGGGTTTGAACACCAGTATCGTGAACCGGGCCTTGTCGAGTGCGGCCTTGTTCGCCGCCTCTTCCCCCGCGCCGTCCGAGTCCTCCACCGCCTTGTCTTCGCCGTCCGCCGACTCCTCCTCTTTGCGAATCACGGGGAAACTCACCGTCTCTCGGAACGTCCTAGCCCCATCGACGCCTTCCGGGTAGTCAGGCGCAAATTCCACTACGACCTTCGCTTCGCTTCCGTTCCTCGGCCGCCGACCGTCCTGCAGGACCCCGGTGATTCGCGCCTTCCAATTCTCGAACAGCGCGTCGTGCAGCTTGTCAAAGCGTTCTCTCGCGCTCGAAATCTCCGGTGCCTCAAGTTCCACGTAGAAGTCCAGAGCGGTTCGACCTTTCGTCTTCCCCCTCCCGGTGCGGAACGGCGAACGCAACATCCATACGTCCTTCCCCAGCCCCTCGATGGCAGCTTCGTCCCACTCAGTTCTTAACCCCGTCAGCGTTATCCGCGTTCCCACGCCGGAGCCGTCCGCGTAGGTCGAGCGCTCTGAAATCGTCTCCCAGCCCACCTCAACCGTGTGCAAGTCCGCCCCCACACGAATGCTCCGCCAGTCGACGTACGCATAGAGCATGCTCCCGGGGTCGGCCGCGCAACTGCTCTCCAGCTCCATCTCGTCCGCCAGGAATTGGACCGACAACCGCCCGAGTCCCTTGGAACCCGTCATGGGTCTACCTAGGTGACGCGACTGGCGCGAGTCGACCTTGTGGGTCGTCCCGATTCGCATCCAGTACTTCAGAAACTCGTCCGGCGAGATCCCGTGACCATCGTCGGACACGACGATGCGGTCGTCTTCCAAGTCGATCCGGCACGTGTGCGCGTCGGCGTCGAATGAGTTCTTGACCAACTCGGCCAAAGCGATATGCGCCCTGCCGATCAACCTCTCCCCTAGCTCACGCAACAGCGCAGCGTCGACCGTGAACTGTTCCTGTGTGAGGTTCTCTTTCCGTCTCTCGTCAAGCATCCTAGGGCCACTCAGCCCGATCCGATGTCGCGAACGCTCGTCCGTTGCGCCCATTCGCAAGCCGGATACTCGTAGCCTGCGAGTTGCGCTTTAGGCTGTCAAGAAGTGGTCCATTGCATCACCGGCCTCAGCCCCACGCGCTGCCCACACGCAACTTGTTTCTTGTCAGACTACTGTGCTTGGCGGCACGCGAGTCATGGAGCGAGTGGCACGACCTGTTACATAACGCTCTGAACCGATTGTTCCGCGTCGCCGCCTGGACGGCGGTCAGCGGGACGGGACAAGCCCGTCCCCTACAGGTCGATCCGGATGCCGAACCGGATACGGTAGACCGATTGTGACGCCGAGGGATACGCCGAGGCGATGCTGCGGAAGCGGTTGAAGCGGTAGAGGCAGTCGCTCTGTTGTCGGCAGGTCGTCCGGGGCGAATCGCCGGTGAGCGCCGGCGCGCCATCCACGCCGAGGGAGGCGACATCGTCGGCGTCGACGAGGTCCGCGCGGACTATGGCCGCTTGGTTGAAGCGGGGCCCCGCCTCGTAGGTGCCCCACTCGTCGTTGAGGAGGTTGAGGACGTTCTCGACGTCCAGCACAAGGCTGACGTGGTTCTCGCCCACCCATCGGTCGAGGAGACCCATGCTCGGCATCTCAAGACGCAGCCGGACGTCCCAGACCTGGTTCATGCCGGGATCCTCGGAGTAGGGCGCGTGAATGCCTGCGCCGATGTCGTTGTCTGCGACGTAGGCGAAGAAGGCGTCTTGGTCGAACGAGGAGGCGTACACGACCGCAGGATCGTCGCGGTCGCGGGGAACGTAGAGAGGGCTGTTGTCGTACGGGCTCTCTCCGGCCCCGGCTCTGCCGAAGAGGGCGTTGCCGCGGTCGATGTCGAACGTGTAGGTGAAGCGGTCGCCGGACCAGGCGCGGGCGAACAGGTCCGCGCGAGCACGGAACCCGGGACCGAAGGCCCGCTCGTAGCCGAGGTCGAGCTTCACGGAGTGGGTGACCTGGTGCGGTGACGTCCGTGGTGACGGGCGGTTGCGGTCGGCGTCCTGGATATTGCGCCAGTTGGAGATGCCGCGCGAGGAGAAGCCCTCGGTAACGGCCTCGACATCCTGCCATGCATAGCTCATTTGGAAGTCGACGCCGTTGTCGTAGGTCTTGCCCAGTGCCGCCGTGAGGATCCGGCTGCTGCCTTCGCCGTGGTTGCCGAGCGCGACTAGGTTGAGGATCCGCAGGTCGTCGAGGTCCGCGTAGATCGTGCGGCCGTCCGGGGCGACGCCGGTGGGCTGCGCCGAGGCGAGCCGGGTCTGGGCGTAGTTGGTCCACAGGAAACCGTCGCCCGTCCATGTCGTCAGGGCTTGCGCGGTGAACGTGTAGCCCTTGCCCAGGTTGAGCCTGCCGACGACGAGGTCGAGATCCCGTTCGAGGCGCAGCGACGCCTTCCAATCCGAGGGCACGTCGAAGCCGGACGCGATGGCGTCGATGGCCACCGGGTTTCCCGCCGCGACCGCCGCGCGGAGTTCGTCGGGCACCGACGTCGGCGAGACGCCACTCGTGGTGACGCGAGAGAAGACCGTTGGCACCTGGAAGGTGTTGGACGTCCAGACCTTGGGATCGCCGCCCGAGAAACGGCCGATCCCGCCGCTCACCACGGTGCGGTCGAGCCCGGTCCAGCGGAAGCTTAAGCGCGGCATGAGAAGGGCCAGACCGTCGAGACCCGTGTCCGTGCGGATTCCGTAGGTGTCTTGGATCGGCTGGCTGAACGCGGGCCGGTCGTCCTGGGCGTAGCGCTCGTAGCGCAGCCCCGCCGTCAGTTCCAGATGCTGTCGCGGCTGCCAGGTGTCCTGAACGAAGAACGTCGTCCTGCTGTAGCCCCAGGCGGCGGCGCCGTCGTCGGCGTTGTTCGATGGCGCGTTGACGTAGTCGACCCGCGCCGTGCGGTCGACGATGGCGGCGAAGTCGCGGAACACGAACCGGCCGTTCGAACTCGGCACGAACAGGTTGAACAGGTCGAAGGTCTCGTGCTCGATGCCGACGCGCACGATGTGGTCGCCAACGAGATAGTCGAAGGCACCGTATATCTGCAGCCGCTCGTCGTCGTAGGCGTTGGCGTGCCGGAAGCGGTCGCACCCGGCGATCAGGTCGACGCTGCCGGTAATGAGCCCCTCAAGCGGCGAACCGGCGACGCCGTCTGCGTCGAGGTTGTCGAATTCCAACGCGCCCACGCCCTGCGCCCGGCAGTTCTGGCCGCGCATGAACTCCTTGCGGTTCACGCGAAGCGTCGTCGAGGCACGGTCGCTCCAGTCGGAGAATAGCTGGAGCGTGGTTGCGGTGAGGTCCACGGGAATGTCGATCCACGCCGAGGCGAGACGGTCCGCGCCGGCCGACGTCCCGGTTTCCTGGCTGCTTTGATAGGTGAACGACACCCGGTGCGCGTCACTTAAGTTCCAGTCCAGCTTGACCAAGGTGCGTTCGGAAGCTTCCGGCAGGGAGGCGGATGCAGGTCGTCCGCCGGGATCGTACCCGTACACGTTTCTGACGACCCCGCGCAACGCCTCGAAGAACCCCGGCTGGATGCCGTTGTTCGCGTCGAAGCCGCCGAAATTCACCGGTTCCACGGCCTCGAACTCGTCGTAGGAAAAGAACACGAAGAGCCGGTCGGCGAGAAGCGGCCCGCCGACCGAGAGGCCGTACTCCTTCTCCTCGAACGCCGCGGGCGCGAATGTTCGGTCGCCGTCGTAGGTGTCGCCGACTTGCTCGTCGCCGTGGAAGTAGTAGAACGCCGAGCCGTCCCACTCGTTGGTGCCGGACTTCGTGGTGATGTTAACGAGACCGCCGGTGAACCCCGACGCCGTGACGGCGTAGTCGGACGCAACGAGCGTGGCGGACTCCACGGCATCGAGGTTGATGGGGGAGCGGCGGGTCGCGTACGTGCTGGTGCCGAGGCCGAAGTCGTCCTGTTGCAGCGACCCGTCGATCGCGAGGCCGTTGAAACGCGGGTTGACGCCCCCGACCGAAAGATTGCCCTCGCCCCTGGACTGGGCGAGAGGGTCGCGCAGCAGCGTGCGGATCACGTCGCGGGTCACGCTTGGCTGATTGGCGATGTCGTCGGCGGAATAGGCGGATCCGACGCCGTTGTTGAGGTCGCGTTCCGAGACCAAGGGGCTCGCGGTCACCACAACCTCCTCGACGTCGAGGGAAGTCAGGGTGACTGCGAGCGGCGGTTGCGCGCCAGGCTTCAGGGTGACCGCTTCCAGCATCCGGTCGCGGTAGCCACTGGCGGAGATGCGGACCTCGTAAGGGCCGCCTACGCGTAAACCGGACTGGTAGAAAGCGCCGTTCTCCGCGGTCGTGGCCGCGGCGGCGGTGCCCGATGGCTGGTGGACGATAGCGATGCGAGCCGCGGCGATGGGTTCACCGTCGGCGGAGCGGACGTAGCCGCTGAGGGTGGCCGATGTCGTTGCGGCGGTTGCGGCGAAAGGCACCGCGAGGATCGCAACGGTCCGAAGTAAGCCGCAGAGGGCCTTGGCTGTCCGTGGGTTCATGGTGGTACCCGAAGTTGCGCTGCCGGGAACCGTAGCGTAGCCGATTGACGCGGCGATGAACGGCATTCGTGCAAGGGTTGTGGTATTTACGCCCCGGTCGCTGGAGGAAGTACCGATGAAGGTTGGCTTGTGTGGGCTGGGCGACCGGCTGGGTTACTTGGCCGAGGTTTTTCGCCGCGCCATTCCCGAATTCGAGCCGGTTGCGTACGCGGACCCTGCGCCCGCAGGCGTCAGGCGCATGGACGAGGACCACTTTCGACGATTGCGCGGCTACGACGACCTCGAACGGATGCTGGATGCCGAAACCCTCGATCTGGTGATGATCGGCTCCCCGAACGTCTTCCATTGCGATCAGTTATGCACGGTGCTGGACGCGGGCATCAGGACGTTTTGCGAAAAACCCGTGGTCGTTTCGGAGGAGCAGACGTTCCGCTTGCTGCGCGAACTGAAGAAGCACGGCAGCGAGAAGGTCATGGTGGGACTGGTTCTGCGCTATGCGCCGCTTTATGAGGATCTCACGCGGCTGGTCGACGATGGGGCACTCGGCAGCATTGTCAGCATCGAGGCATCGGAACACATTCCCCCGGCCCACGGCGCGTTCTTCTTCCGCGACTGGCGGCGCAAGTCCGGCTTGAGCGGCGGGTTCATGCTCGAGAAGTGCTGCCACGACATCGACCTCTACGCGGGCCTTGTGCGGTCACGCCCCCGGCGGGTGGTCAGCTTCGGCGGCTGCTCGTTCTTCACGGAACAGCATCGGAACCTGGATAGCGAACGCGTGTATCACCGCTGGCCGTCGTATTGGCGGAGCGCCGACAGCTCGTTCTCCGGCGACGCCGACATCGTCGACCACCAGGTGGCCCTCGTTGAGTACGCGAACGGGACCCGGCTTTGTTTCCACACCAACGTGCACACGCCGGATGCGTTCCGGCGGTTCTGCGTGATCGGAACGGAGGGCATGGCGGAGGGCGACTTCATGCGCGCCTATCTCAAGGCCCACCGGGCGGTCTCCGGCGAATGCACCTTCGACACGACGTACAAGGGTGACGACGTCTCGCAGCACTACGGGGCCGAGGGAAAGATGGCGGCAGACATCACACGCCACTTGGAGCATGGCGCGCCGCTCCCGGTGTCCGTGCTCGATGCGCTGGAAGCCGGTCTCACGGCCATGAAGATCGACGAATCGAGGCGAACGGGGCGAGTCGTCGACTTGACCGGTCTTTGGGCGCGTTTCGACGAACTGACACTTGGGAGTTAGCCTACGAGGAGGTCAAGCCCCTTGATCAACGCCACAACCAAGGCCAGACCGCCGCCCATGTCCCTCAGCATTTTGCCTGTGAGCGCCTCCATCTTGACCGTCATGCGAAGCTCGAGTTGGGCAAGATCTTCCTTGGTGGCGTAGTTCTCGAGGTCCTCCTTGGTGGCGTAGTTGCGCAGATCCTCCTTGGTGGCGAGAGCTGCCACTGCCGCGCGCAGATCCTCCTTGGTAGCGTAGTTGAGCAGATCCTCCTTGGTGGCGCAGGCGGCGATCCTTGCGGCCAATTTCCGTTCTGTCTCGGCCAGGTCTTCCTTGGTGGCGTCGATCCTCGCGGCCAAGCTCCGTTCTGTCTCGGCCAAGTCGTCCTTCGTGGCGCAGGCGCCGATCCTCCCGGCCAAGCTCCGTTCTGTCTCGGCTAGGTCCGCCTTGAAGACGAGGTTCTCTGTGATTGCCCCGTTGATCTGGTCGACGACGGCTTCCGCTTGCACATCGTCGAAACCGGCATGACGGAGGGCCTTGACGGCCTTGTGGGTGTCGAAGGCGGGCATCGTACTGCTTGGACTCGCCATCCGGGTGTCCTCTTGTCGCCAATTCTATTGAGCGGCGGGCTCGGGGTCTATGGCATCCCGTGTCCGGCCAGGACGTGACGCTAGCGCTTCTCCAAGCGCGTGTCTGTAGGAAACCTCCTACACCTAGGCCCTTTAGTCCGAGCGCTTTCTGCAAGGCCCTATACTTGGCGCGCCCTTCGCCTTCGGTGACCATGGCTGTGAAACCGCCGACCGCCCTCGTTCTCGCCGCAATGGCGCTCAGTGCCGTGCCGACAGACGCGGTCGATGCCGAGGCGCAACTCCTCAGCAATGCGCGGCAACTCACCTTCGAGGGCCGTCGAGCTGGCGAAGGGTATTTTGCACCGGACGGCAAGGCTCTCATCTTCCAGAGCGAGCGCGAACCCGGCAATCCGTTCTTCCAGATCTACCACCTGGATCTCACGACCGGGGACACGCACCGGATCTCGCCGGGCATCGGCAAGACCACCTGCGCGTTCTTCCGCCCCGGCACGAACCGTGTGCTCTTCTCGTCAACGCACCTCGATCCCGAAGCCGAAGCCCGTCAACGCGAGGAGATCGAGTTCCGCGCATCGGGCGAGCAGCGCCGCTACGACTGGGACTACGACTTGCACATGGACGTCTTCTCGGCCGAACGGGACGGCTTCCGCCTCAAGCGATTGACCAATGCCCCCGGGTATGACGCCGAGGCCTCCTATTCGCCGGACGGGGAGAAGATCGTCTTCACGTCGTTGCGCAGCGCCTATCCCGCGGAGGACCTCACCGCAGAGGACCGCAAGCGGCTCGAAACCGATCCCGCCCACTTCGGCGAGATCTACGTGATGGATGCCGACGGCGGCAATCAGACCCGTCTAACCGAAACCCCGGGCTACGACGGTGGCCCAGTCTTCTCGGCGGATGGCGAACGCATCATCTGGCGCCGGTTCGACGAGGACGGCATGAACGCCGCTCTCTACACCATGCGTGTG
>JAPOYW010000393.1 GCA_026706425.1 Gammaproteobacteria bacterium | reverse complement strand
ACGAAAGGGCGCAGTGGGTGATGCCCAGCAACGCCGGGGGCCACAGTTGGCAGGCAATGGCCGTGGATCCGAACCGTGGCATCGCCTACCTGCCGGTTCAGGACATGGCGGCCTGGTACGGACTGCCCCAATCGTTCCTCGACACCGGGGAGTACGAACTCAATCCCAACGGCATGAGCCTGGGGGTGGAGATGCGTCCCGACGAAGACGCGCCGCCGCGGCCGGAATCCAGCGGCTACCTGAAGGCATTCGATCCGCTGACCGGGGAGGAGGTGTGGAGCGTGCAGCGAGCCACGCCTTACAACGGGGGAACACTCGCGACCGCCGGGGGACTCGTCTTTCAAGGCGACGCCGCTGGCCAGCTCGCCGCCTACGACGCCGACAATGGATCATTGCTCTGGGAATACGACACCCGGGGCAACACGCCCGCCTCCCCCATCACCTATGAAATCGACGGCGAACAGTACTTGGCGGTTCTGGTCGGGCGCGCCTGGCGGCGCGAGGAAAGCGACGGCCGCCTGATGGTGTTCAAGCTCGGTGCCGAAGAGGGCGAGGTGACCCCGGAACAGATAGGGGCTGCCGACATCCCCGAGCCGCCGCCCCTCACGGTGAGCGAGCAGGATGTCGGGCGCGGCGAAGTCCTCTACAACCGCACCTGTGTGGGCTGCCACGGCATCGGCGCGGTCGCTACCATCAATGCCTATCTGCGCATGACGAGCGAGGAAACCCATCAACGCTGCCAGGACATCGTCCGGGGCGGCGGGCTCTCGGACAAGGGGATGCTGTCTTTCGCCGCCGCCGTCACCGCCGAGGAGGCGGAGTTGATCCGGCAATACGTGATCTCGCAGGCGCTGAAGGCGCGGGCGGCACCGGCGCAGGAAGGCGAGAGGAGGCGGCGCGGCCGGGATTGACGGACTCGTCAGCCGGCCAGCATCCAAGCCATGCCGACAACCGCGATGGCGGTCCAGGCGAAGAACCGCTGCGCGCGCGGACCGGAGAGGTGCAGCCGGGTCCGCGCGACGTAGAGGCCGATCAGGAATCCGGCCGCCAGTCCGGTGAGGTGTGCCACGACGTCGGTGTTTTCGCCCCCGGTGCCGGTGTATGCGAAGAACGCGATCGCCGCGAACACCGGCGCGAACCGGCGTTGCCACCGGGCCTGGCGGAAGTATCCGCTTCGCCAGAAGAACGCGCCGCCGAGGCCAACGGCCGCGAAAGTCGCCGTGGACGCGCCGATGGACATGAAGAACTCGGGACGCACGAGCACGTTCAAGGCGTTGCCGAAAGTGCCGCCGAGGACGATGCAAAGCCAAGCCAGGCCCGACCCGAAATACCGTCCCGCAAGCAGGCCGAATACCGCGCCGAACAGCGAGTTCGCGACGATGTGCGCGAGGTCGCCATGCAGTGTAAGTGCGGTCACCAGGCGCCAGAGTTCGCCGGACATCACCGACGCGACATGCAGGCGCCCGGCGGCGCGCCAATCCCAGCCGAATAGCTCCGCGCCTTCGGCGAGCATCACGAACCAGATCACGCCCAGGTAGGCCGCGACACCCCACCAACCGCTGTCGACCCGGATGGGGAAAGCGGGAGCGGGCTGGCTGACGTTCTCCCGCTCGTAGGCGGCGATCTCCTCCCGGCCGTGGGCGAGATCCTCGAACGCGACCAGCAACCGCCAGTCGCCGTCGATGAGATCGATCCGGTTCTCGATGCCTCGGGCGGTCAGCACCAGCGCGAAGGTTCGCAGGTCGCGTCGTTCGCGAGCAGAGCGCAGCGCCACCCAGTCCACGTTCTCGGCCATGCGACCATGGTGACACATCGCCGGTGGGTCCAACGACTCCGTGGGGACTCGGATGGTTGACGAGTTGACCCTCAACCTGTTTAAACGAGCCGGACTGCCAACGAAACAGACCACTAGGCTCGCGGCGTGGGAGGCGCCCTCTTATTGATGCGATGAAGGAGGCACGGGCGCTTCCCTTTTGGGGAAAAGGGCAAACGCCGCCGCAAGCCGATAGGGCCAGAAAACCCGACCAACGCAACTTTGCCGCCATCGTCAAGATCTTCGTGCGGACATGGCCGTACTTGCTGCCGCACATCATCGGGTATTGGCGCGAGATCCCGCGACGGCGGCCTTTCGGCAACGGCGAAACACGCGACTTAGCCGAGGGCAATGGGTTCGACGAGGATTCGTCCGCCGATGGTTGGAGTTTCCGTCACGTCCCGCCCTTGGTCACGGTGTTGACCGCGGTCGGGCCGCTTACCGGCTGGCTCCCATTCGGAACAGACTGGCTACACGACTTTCTTCTGGCCGCGACGATCTTGATGACTGCCCTCGCGTGGGTGCTTCTATTCGTCAAAGGTCGGGCGTACGTAGCCGTGTCCCTGTCCCTCGCTCTCGTCGGCACAGCGGCACTCCTGTTCGCGATTTTTGCGGTGGCTGGGCACGCCGACAACCTATCTGTCGGACTCGTTGCTTTGGGTTGTGTCTGCATATGGGTATTGCAGTACCGGATTGACGGCAGAAAGTTGCGCCTGCGCGTCCGCTTGGGCAGCCACCTGGTCTACTACTTCGCGCTGGTCTGGGCACTGACCCTGCTGACGATGGTCATCGCCCTCTTTTCCGTGGACCTGATCAGCCAGTCCATCCTGCAAGCCAAGCCGCTGACACCGTTCCTCGCGGACTTCATCGGCAGGCCGGAGTTGTCCGTTGGCAGCGCGGCAGGGACGCTGGAACCGTCCGGGGGCGCCCCGGCGAATGTCGATCTGGAACTGCTCACCACCGAACAGAGGCACAGCCTGAAATGGGTCTACGCCGTGTTCATGGTTGTTTCCTGGATCGCGTTGGTCCCTTCGGCGATGTTCTTGCCCTACTACTACATCTTCATCATGCAGCGGGTGAACCAGGATCTGCGGATGGCTTTGCTCGGCCGTTGGCACCGACTCTCCATTCGCTATCACAGCGATCACCGGGTGGGCGACTCGGTATATCGCATCTACCAGGACAGTGCGCAGGTTACCGCCGTCATCGGCACGATCACCCAGGCGGTGCAATTGCTGAACACGTATGCGATCGGGATCGTCTTTCTCGCTGCGCTTGACCCCATCCTGGGCTCGATGGCGGCGAGCGTCGTCGTGCTCGCCGTTCTCTGGGGACGCTGGTATTCGCCGCGCATGCGCGAGAAGTCCTTGGCCGCCAGGGAGGCGAACTCCGACTTCACGTCGCGAGTTCAGGAGTCCTTCGCCGCCGTCCGCATCGTCAAGGCCTACGGGGCCGGGGAGGCCGAGCAAGAGCGCCTCGTGCGGGACTCCCTAACGGCCTTCAACGCGTCCTATCGCGTCCGCACCCTGTACTCGTCGTCCAAAGGGCTAATGGCGGGCGAGGCAAGCAGACCGGACAGCGCTGCGGCGGCATAGTTCTCCAGGCGGGTTGGCGCATTGTTGTCGGGGCCGTAAGCGGACAAGGGCATTCTCCTGTTGGTGTGTGCGGGTGCGACGTTGGCACATTGAGCGCACACGCCAAAAGCGGTACCTTTCAGTTCCGGTTCAGCTTCGGGGCGTAGCTTCCGGGTCTCCAATCACTGCACAAGAATCGACCGACATGAAAAACAGCGATCATCGTTCTCGCCGCCCTCGCGGCCGCGGCGGCCCAGGCGCAGCCTTCCGGCATCTCCTACGACGGCGTGTCGGCGAGCTTCACGCGCATGGACATCGACAACGCGAGCGGGGACTCGGACAGCTACACGCTGTTCGGCTCCTACGAGATCAGCGGCTTCCTCCACCTGTGGGGCTGGATCGACCGCACGGCGTTCGACGACCTGCGCGAGGTGCCGATCCGGTTCACCGGCCTCGACATTCCCGCCGGTTTCCCGTCGACGATCAAGAGCATGTTCGAGTACCGGCTCGCGACGGCGTCCGGGGGCGTCGGCGTCCACCGGGATCTGACGGCCGGCCTGAGCGGGTACGCGCGCCTGGGCGTGGCCCACACGGAAAGCGAGATCGAGGCGAAACTGAACGCGGCGAGCTTCGCGGGACTCTTCGCGCCGGACCTTCCGGCCGTCGAGGGTCCGCTCGTCGAGAACACCCGCGACACGCTCGAGGAGACGGACACGGACCTCGTGGTGTCGGCGGGGCTGCGGTACGCCGCCGTGGAGCGGGTGGAGCTGTTCGGCGGCGTCTCGCAGACGGGCGGCGACACGGCGGCGCACGCGGGCGTGGAGCTGCGTCTCGGCGGGGGCTGGGGCGTGCAGTTCGCGGGGGCGGCGGCCGAGGACGCGCAGGGGGTCTCGGTCTGCGTCGTGTGGAGGTTCTGACATGGACGGATCGCCATTGGATCGCGTGAAGCCGATCCTCGCCGCTGCCGTCCTGGCGCTCGGCGGCTGCATGTTCGTGGAGACCCCGAGCGAGACCATCGACGACGTGTACGACGCGCTCGAGGCGGTCGCCGCCGACGTCCGCCTGTACCAGATCGAGGTTCTGTTCCCGGCGCTGGCCGCCGCGACCGAGGCCGAGCGGCACGAGTACCGCCGGATCCTGGACAGCCATGCCGACGTCTGCGGCGCGGAACCGGAACGGCTGCGGCCCCTGAACCGGTGGCTGGACTGCGGTGCGGAGCTGGACCGGCGGGCCTCGGCGGTGCTCGGCGTCGAGCCGTTCGGTGCCTACCTGGTCCGGCAGTCGAAGTCGAGAAGGCCGGCCCGTCCGGGGATCGGACGGGCCGGGGGGCTTCTCTAGCGGGAGAAGATGATCGCCGAGGGGCCGGACATCGGGGGGCTGGGAGGCCCTTCCACGACCGTCCATTCCTCGTCGGGCTCGAACAGCGCGTCGAGATCCGCGCCGGACACCCTCTGCGGATTGCGCATCTCCTGCGTGGTCGTGCCGTGGACCGGATCGCGGACCACCGTGCGCAGGTGCAGGTCGAATCCGAACGCGTCGGTCTTCCACACCTCGACCTCGATCGTGTAGGGCTCGACGTTGCCGACGGCGCCGACCGGGACGGTCTGCAGGTACAGCGTGCCGGTGGCGATCTGGCCCAGGACGGTCTCCGTCCCGAGCGGCGACTGCTCGACCGGAAGCGGATCGGGGCGCGGCATCCTCTCCGGCGCCGGCGGGATCTCGTCGGGGTCGAGGTCGGGATGGACGACCGCGCCGATCCGCTCGCGCGGCTCGGACGAATCGGCCAGGGTCGCGCGGTTCGCCCGCCCGGTGCGGTCGTCCACGATCCAGACGAGGCCGGCGACGGGATCGTTGATGGTGGTCTGGCCGGCCATCTCGACGCGCATCCGGCCGTCGGCGTCGGCGACGTAGCGGCCCGCCATCTCGCGCCGGATCATGTTGTCCGGCCCCACGGCCCGTTCGGACGTGACGACGAACTCGGCGTCGACGCCCTCGGCGGTCCACGCGGTCTGCGTCGCCAGCGCGGCCGCGGCCATGACGATTGCCGTTGTTGTGGTCTTCATGTGTTCGTTCCTCCCTGCGGCGCGCATCAGTTGAAGTAGACCGTCGCCACGTAGGGACGGAAGTGGATGGCGGGCAGGCCGGGTCCGAAGGCGACGACCTGCGCGGAGCCGCCCAGGACGCAGAGCGGGATGAAGCTCGGACAGTGCCACGGCAGCTCGTCCGTGAAGAAGTGGCCCGCCATGAACGCCTGCGCCCACATGGTGAAGGGCGTGCCGGCGTAACCCATGTCGATGTACAGCGGTCTCTCGTAGAACGGATAGCCGACCAGGGCGCACGGGAAGTCGTCGTCGGTCTTGGCGAAGTAGACGTCCCACCAGCGCGTGTACCACAGGAGCGAGCAGCTCCTGACGTACGGAACGAACGGCCTGCACCGGTAGTGCGACACGATGAGGGCGGGATAGCTGTTCGTCGGGTTGACGAACCGGCATTGAGGCACGTCGTCGTCGCCCTGGGCGTGGATCTCGGCAGCGCCGAACGTCGCGGCGAGGGCCGCGACGGCTATTAGCTTCTTCATGGTGCTGATCTCCTTTGTCGTTGGATCGGGTCGCCTTCGAGAGGGGCAGCCGGCTGGTGCCGGAACGCGTCTCCAGAATGCTGCTCAGAGGGTTCGATCCCCTCCTGCTCCACCCGAAGGCTGCCGTCCTGAGTACTCCTTTTTGGGCGCACACGTCAAATTGTCTGGCACGTAGCGATATACTTCCCCTTCGTAATCGGCCCAGGAACCGGCGAAGTCGCTCACACAGGTGTCGTACGTGTCGGCCATTCGCCATTCATGGGAAAAGCCGTCCGCCGAGACCGCCCAGAGATTGGTGCCCTCATGCTCGTAGTAGCCTGCGATGAAATTGAACTTGCCGTCGAAGTTCGAGACCAACTGGATCTCGTGCGAAGCATCCTCCATCAGGAACGGCGAGACGTTGCGCCGGTCGTCGTATACCCCGTTGGGCACCGAGGGCCCCGTCTGGTTGGTGAGGTCTAAGTCGCGGGAGCCGAACTGGTCGGTGGTGTTGTCGCCGTAGGTGTACTGGAGCACCAAGCCGTCGATGATTTCGATGTCGACGTTGATGGTCCAGGCTTCCCGGGTAACGTCCTTGATGCCCGGACGGTTCAGGTTGACCTCGTTCTTCAGATCATCGCAGAGGTTGGCGATGACGCCGCCGCAGTCCTCGACCGCGGGTGCCGGCTCCGTATACCCATACCAGATGTTCTCCGGTTCATCGAAGGTCCCCTCGCAGAAGTACGGCACGCCGTCGATGGTGCCCGTCAAGGTGTTCTCGGTGATGTCGTTGAACGCGTCGGCGGCGAAGTTCGCGGCGCCATCGCAGATCCAGGGCCGATCCCTTGGTGGATCGAAGAGGCTCAAGTTCGTTCTCGGTACGCTGGTGTCGCGCGATTGGGCATAGCGCACGTTCACATCGAATCGATCCCACTGGAAGCGCAACTGGGGCGAGTAGGACACCTCATCGGGTACGTCGTAGTCGCCGCCCAAGCCGATGTTCTTCTGGGCGCCGTCTCCCGTGTAGAGACCGCCGGTGAGTCGAAACATCAGGGGGCCGAACAGCTTCCCGCCGAAAGCGACGTTGTAGCGCTGGGTGGCCTGGTCGGTGAACTCGCCCAACACCTGGGCGTCCCATTCGGCGGACGGCTTCCGGGTTATGTAGCTGATGGACCCGGCGATGGAGTTCTTTCCGTTGAGCGTCCCCTGGGGACCGCGCGCCACTTCGACGCGTTCGACGTCGAACAGGTTGGGGGCAACGCCGGTCGCGGTACGGCTGTAGACGCCGTCCACGTAGGTCGCGACGCCCATGTCCATGTGGTTCGCCCCCGCCACCCGCGTGCCGATGCCGCGAATGACCGTGCCCTGGCCGGTCTGTTCCTCGCTGTACCCGAACTGCAGTCCGGGGGTGAGCGCTTCGAGATCCTGTTCGTCGACGATCCCGAGCTCTTCGATCGCGGACGAGTCGAACGCGCTGATCGTCAACGGAACTTCGTTGATGTTCTCCGCGCGCCGTTCCGCAGTGACCACGATCACTTCGATCTGGTCATCGTCCTCTGACTCCTCCCCGTGGAGCTGATTGACGCCGCCGAACGCGATGAAGGTTCCGACGAAAAAAAGTAGGCCGTCTTGTCTCGCTTTCATCATCGATTCCCCTCGAATCGTGTGCCTAGACTCTGGCTAGACTGCGGATGCGGTCTATTCCAACGCGAACGTTGGTTCCCCGCCAACGGCTTGTCAAGGCGTATCCAGGCAAGCCGGTTCGGAGCTACCCCGTTTTGCAGTGGCAACGCCTCGTCGAGCGCCGGTCGAGTAACATGGCGCGTTTTGACTGGCCGGAGCCCGCATGAACAGCATCGAGTACGTCGCCAAGATCCTCAAGGAGGAAGGTGTCACCTGGATGTCCTGCTATCCGTCCAATCCGCTGATCGAGGCGGTGGCGAAGGAGGGCATCCGACCGGTCGCATTCCGCCATGAACGGGGCGCGGTGATGGCGGCGGACGGCTATTCGCGCCTATCGGACCGCAAACGCTTCGGAGTCGTTGCGGTGCAATCGCAAGCCGGGGCCGAGAATTCCGTTGGCGGCCTTGCCCAGGCCAATGCCGACAACGTGCCGATCCTCGCATTGCCCGGCGGCAATCCACTGGACATGCTGTTCGTGCGCCCCAATTTCTTCGCGGCGAGAACCTGGGAACGGGTCCTAAAGCGCGCTGAAGTCATCACCCGGGCAGACCAGACCGGCAACATCATGCGTCGAGCGTTCCATGCATTGCGTTCCGGCAGGCCCGGACCGGTCCTCGTCGAGATGCCCGGTGACGTCTGCGGGCAACCCATTCCCGACAACGCGCCCGCCTACGCATCGCCCGGACCAGCCCTCTATGCACCTTCGGCCGGCGCCGTTGCGGACGCCGCGCAGAAACTCGTCGCGGCCGAAGAGCCGCTGCTCTGGGCCGGTGCGGGGGTGATGTCCGCCGACGCCACCGAGGAACTCCGGACCCTCGCGGAACTGCTCGACGTACCGGTGTACACGTCGATGCCGGGCAAGTCGGCGTTCGACGAGCGGCACCCGCTGTCGGTGGGAGCGGGCGGCTCGACCGTCGCGGGACCGGCCCGTCTATGGCTCGATGCCTGCGACGTGCTGTTCGCCGTGGGCACTTCGCTGACTGCGACGCCCTATGGCCAGCGCTTCTCCCGGGACAAGTTCCTGATCCACTCCGTCATCGCCGACGAGGAGATCAACAAGGACACGGCTGCCGATATCGGCCTGGTCGGCGATGCCAAGCTGACCCTCGAAGCCATGATCGACGCCGTCAAGGGGCTGATCGGCGAGTCGGGCCGCGACACCGGTGCCAAGGCCCGCGTCAAGGCGGCCCGCGACGCCTGGCTGGCCCAGTGGCACCCGTACCTCACCAACGACGACGGCCCGCTCTCGCCGTATCGGGTGATCCACGAGATGAACCAGGTGCTCGACAGCGAAACGAGCGTCGTCACCCACGACGCCGGCGCGCCCAGGGATCAGATCGTGCCGTTCTACACCGCCACCACGCCGCACAGCTACGTGGGTTGGGGCAAGACCACGCATCTCGGCTTCTCCATCCCGTTGATGATCGGTGCGAAGATGGCGGCGCCGGAGCGCATGTGCGTAAACCTGATGGGCGACGGCGCGTTCGGCATGTCGGGTCTTGACATCGAAACCTCGGCCCGGGCCGGTATCCCGATCACCACCATCGTGCTCAACAACGGCATCATGGCGACCTACCCCGGCGGCTTCCCCACGGCCCGGGAGCAGTTCGGGGTATCACACATGCAAGGC
The DNA here is from genome assembly GCA_026706425.1 of Gammaproteobacteria bacterium. GTDB lineage: Bacteria > Pseudomonadota > Gammaproteobacteria > Pseudomonadales > Azotimanducaceae > VXYL01. The sequence goes on along the minus strand of JAPOYW010000393.1, from coordinate 4,522 downwards.
GACTACGCGGACCTCGCGAAGGCCATGGGTGCAGAGGGTATTCACGTTGCCGAAGCGGCGGAGATGGGCCCCGCCTTGGCGAGCGCCACGCGTTTGAATGCCGACGGCAAGACGGTCCTGATCGATGTCAAGACGCGCGCGGAGAACTCGAGGGCGCCGGCGCGGTTCGCGTAGTTGGCATCACCCGATACCGAGTACGCGACAACGGCCGAACTGGCGGAAGTGACGGTCGAAACTGAAGGCGGTTTCGACGCCTCGTTCTTCGATGACCGCGAACGAGAGGGCATCGCACAGACTCCAATCCTTGTCGTCGTAGTTGGCCAGCAGTTCCCTTGCGCGTCGTTCTTCCCGAGGCGAGACGCGTACCACCGGCATCCGTCCTCGTAGCAACCCCTCGACCGCTACCATGCGGCCAAGCTTGCGGAGGAGGAGGGCGTGCGTTTCCACCTCCAGATGGTTGGTCATGAAGCTCGGTCTGGCTTCGTTTGCGATCGCGTGTGCCGTCCTTTTCGCGGCTTCGTGGTCCGAGTCGTCCGCATCTAGCAACGCCAACACCGCACTGGAATCCCACAGTACCGCGCGGGTCATGGGTCGATGATCGCGTATTTGTCCCGCGCCCCCGGGAGCACACCGCCGCTTCGCCCGGCCCCCACGAGACGGAAGATTGGATGATCGGGGGTTAGGGGCGGAATCGTGTCGACCTTGCGGGGCCTTTGCGTGTCGTCGATGGTCTTGACTGAAACCAATCGTCGGCCACCGCGCATAATGCTCTGAAGCGCACCGCGACGGATCATCCGCCAGATCGTCGATTCGGACACACCGAGTGTCGTGCCCGCTTCCGGCACGCTAATGAACTGATCGCTAGCCACGGTTCTTTGATCCTACGTGTTCGGCGCCAGACTCTCAGGTCCCTGTCATCATGTCAACCGTGTCAAGACTTGATCGATCTGGCCGACGAGCCGCGGCCTTCATCCCATCCACTCCTTCGCTTCCCGCATCGCGTATTCGATCTCTTCGGTCAGGACGGTGCCGTGTTCGGGACGGTCGGCCCGCCAGCCGAGATGCACGAGGGTCCGGATCAGGAAGAACAGCGGCAACCTATCGACATCGGCATCGGCGAACGGGCGCCGCTCCCGGTAGCCTTCGATCAGGGCGGTCTGCATGTCGTCGAACCCATCGAGGCCCCGATACCGGTAGAGCACGACCGCGAGTTCGTAGTGGTGCCAGCCGAAGCCGGAGTCGTCGAAGTCGATCGGGTGCAGGCCGTGTTCGCCGACCACGACGTTGTGGGGGTGCAGATCCGCGTGAATCAGGCTGAACGTCTTGGCCGAGTCATCAAGGCGCGACAGCTCTTCGGCGATGACGTGGCGGGCGTTCCCCAACACATCGCGCTGCGCGGCCGCAAGCTGTGGGACGTCCCAGAACGGACCCCAGAACGCCCGGTCGCCGACGAAGCCCTCCACGTCGAAGCGGTGCCGTTGAAAGCCGTTGGGCACGGTCCAGGCGGCGGACTGGTTGTGAATGGCGGCGGCGATCCGGCCGATGGCCCGGAAGTGCTCCGGGAAGGTCGACGGTTCCCGGGCCATGATGCGACCCATCAACTCGCCGTCCACCCACTCGAGCAGACCGACGTGGCGTTCACCCCCGTCGAAGGGCAGGGTGACGTAGCCGCTGTCGTCGCGGGTGCGCACGGGCACGGGAACGTCGAGTCCGGCTTCGCGTAGCGCGGCGGTCCAAACCTGCTCGGACTCGAGTTCGGCGAGGGTGTGGTAGCCGGGCCGATGGATCCGCAACACGTACCGCTTGTCCGGTGCGTCAACGCGGAAGGAGGCGTTCTCGCTGATTCCGATCGGTTCGAGGTGGGCGCCGTCCAAGTCCCACTCGCCCAACGCCTGACCAGCAAGGGCGCGAAGCGCGGCGTTCACTTCAGCCATGGAGTTCTTGCATGGTCTCCGAGAGCGCGTTCGCGAAGGTGTCGGCGTTGTCCTTTGAGAACACGAGCGGCGGACGGAGCTTCAGGACGTTGCCGAGGGAACCGGCGCTGCCCGCGAGTATTCCCTTCTCCTTGAGACGGTTGACGACCGCTGCGACCCCGGCGCGGTCCGGCTCCTTCGAGGCCCGGTCTTCGACCCAGTCCACGGCGAGAGCGAGCCCGTGGCCGCGGACATCGCCCATGCACTCGTAGTCCGCGTGCAATTCGACGAGCGCCCGCCGCAGATGCGCGCCCGCTTCCACGACGTTGTCGAGGAGCCGGCGCCCCTCCAGTTCGTCGAGCACCGCCATGCCCACTGCGGCTTGCAGGGGCGACGACGCAAAGGTGTTGAAGTAGCCCGTCTTCTCGCGGAAGGCGTCGACGAGTTCGGGACGGGCGACGACCCCGGCCAGTGGGAGTCCGGCGCCCATGGGTTTGCCCATGGTCACGATGTCCGGCACGAAACCGGTCGTCTCGTAGCCCCACCAGTTGCCGCTGCGGCAGAAACCGGCCTGCACCTCGTCGGCGATGAACACGCCGCCGACGTCGTGTACGATCTTGGCCGCGCCGGCCATGAACCCGGCGGGGATGTCGGGGATTCCTTCGTTGAAGAGAAGCGAGCAAAGGAACATGCCGGCGAACGGGATGTCGTGGTTGGCGAAGTCCGCAATCGCGCTTCGCACCTGATCGAGATACAGCTCGGTGAGTTGAGATTCGGAGGCCGACTCGTCGAGTGGACGGTAGCGCTGCGGGTAGGGGACCGCCCGAATCTCCGGGCTGTTTGCCCCACCGCGCCGCGAAAGCCGTCGCACCTCCGTGCTGTTGCCGTGGTACCCGGCATCCGAACAGATGATGCCGCTTCCCCCGGTGGCCGCCCGGGCCATGAGGAGGGCGATTTCGCTCGCTTCGGTCCCCGTGCAGCAGAACACGGCCCGGGTGAGCGAATCCGCGTGCAGACCGGTCAAGCGCTCGGCATAGTCCAGGATGCCTTCGTGCAGATAGCGGCTATGTACATTCAAGGTGCCCGCCTGGGTCTGCATCGCGGCAACGACCCGCGGGTTCGCGTGCCCGACGCAGGGCACGTTGTTGTACATGTCCAGGTACCGTTTCCCGGATGAGTCGGTGAGCCAGACGCCTTCGCCGCGGACGATGTGCACGGGCTCGGCATAGAAGAGCGGCATCCGATGGCCGAGCAGACGCTCGCGGCGTTGGAGGAGAGAGTTCATCGTCGAGGTCCTATCGAAGACGTGGAGCGTTGGCGCGGCGGACGTTGGGTATATTACAGGGGCCGGAGGAGAAGCCATGGCGGAACAGTTTGCGGAGCGGGTCGTCAAATTCGAACGTCCGGACCGCTTTTATTCGCTGCTCATCGGCCCGGATGGGAAGTTGCTCGGCGTCGATGACGGCGGCGAGACCGCAAGTTTCGCTGCTGCGGACGACCAAGTCGTTTGGCAGCGGCGCGACGGGGAAGTGCATCACGCCGTGACGGGTCGACCACTCCCGGTCGCCGATGATCGAGTCGAGGCCAACGGCGAAATCTACGCCGTTGCACATGGCCCGGAGAAACTTCCGTCGGAATACCTCAGGGTGTTCGAGGCCAACGGCTGGGTTTGCCTCACCTGCGTCCTTTCGGACGAAATCGTTGACGGTCTGCGCAGGGTGGCGTGCACCGACCAGTACGCCGGTCTTGATCCCGATCGAAAGCGGGCCGCGATCAGCCAACACGTCGCCGTGGCGCAGACCGCCGCCGAACCCATCTCGCTGTGGCTGATCCGCCAATACATGGGGACGGAGGACATCTCGATGGCCCATTCGCCTGGGATGGCCGTCCTGACCAAGGACGACGGCAAACGCCCGGTGCAGGGCTGGCACTCCGACTATCCCTACCACTGGGGCGTTCCGGCACCGGGGCAGGTGCCGGTGCAGCCGGGCGCTTCGCGTCTCGGCGTGCAACGCAACGTCTGCGTGTCCGACTTCACCAAGGTTCGCGGTGCAACGGCGTTCAAGCTGGGATCCCACGCCCGCAACGAGGGTCCCCCGGACGACTGGGGAACCGCCGCCCGCTACGCATCTCGCAGCTACCGTGCCGAGCACGGCCTGCCCTACAACGGGCCCGATGCGGACATCGTCGAGGCGCCCGGCGGCAGCATCATTCTCTACGACTCCCGCACCTGGCACCGCGCCGGCGTCAATCGCACCGACGACAAGCGTGCGGCGATGCTGCAGGCCATGGTGCCTATGTACGTGATGCCCAAGGTCGACATGAGTGCGGCCTACAAGCAGTTCGCGGCCAGCCAGGTCTACGAGGACATCACGGAGCGCGAACGCGCCGAACTGGAAGCGCTCCTGGTTCGGCGCCTGCCCGGTCCGCCGCTGCACGGCGCACTGGGTACCGATCCGGAGTTGGTAGCCTTGGTCCGGAAGGAAAACGGCGGACGGACGGGGTATTGACTCGACCGACCGCGGGTACGGACGTGTAGGGGACGGCACAACAGTCTGCGCAGCGGAAACGGAGCGCCCTTACGGGCGGGTTCGAGCGGGCTGGCGTCG
>JAPOYW010000625.1:1215-13837 GCA_026706425.1 Gammaproteobacteria bacterium | reverse complement strand
GCGGTTCAGCGAACGCACGTCGCCCGCCACCGTGGTCAAGGTGATGACCGACGGCCTCCTCCTGAACGACATACAACGCGATCGCCAGCTCAAGCGCTACGAGTGCGTCATCGTCGATGAGGCGCACGAGCGCAGCCTCAACGTCGATTTCCTGCTGGGCTACCTGCGACGGCTCCTGGAACGCCGCGACGATCTCAAGCTGGTCGTGACCAGCGCGACGATCGACGTGGAAGCGTTCGCGAAGCACTTCGGCGGCGCCCCGGTGGTGGAAGTGTCGGGACGGGGCTACCCGGTGGAGACCATCTACCGCCCGGCCGACGACCCCGAGACGGGCGTTGTCGATGCCTTGAGGGAGATCGGTTCGGCCCCCCACGCGAACTCGGCCCGGGACGCGCTCGTCTTCCAATCCGGCGAACGGGAGATTTTCGAGACGACCCAACTACTTAGACGGGAGTTCGACGACCGCTTCGAGATCATGCCGCTGTACGCGAGGTTGCCCGAGCGGGAACAACGGCGCGTATTCCAGCCGGGCCGTCGCCAGCGCGTTGTGTTGGCCACCAATGTCGCGGAGACCAGCATCACCGTTCCCAACATCGGCTACGTGATCGATCCGGGCTTCGCCCGCATCAGCCGCTACAGCTACCGTGCCAAGCTGCAGCAGTTGCCGATCGAGCCGATTTCCCAGGCAAGCGCCAGGCAGCGGGCCGGACGTTGCGGCCGGATCGCCCCCGGGGTCTGCTACCGGCTCTACAGCGAAGACGACTTCGAAGCGCGTCCCGCATACACCGACCCGGAGCTCACCCGTACCAATCTCGCCGCCGTGGTTCTGTCCATGCGGGCATTCCGGCTGGGCGACATCGAGTCCTTCCCCTTCATCGATCCGCCGAACCCCCGCGCGGTGCATGACGCCATCGGTCTGCTGCACGAACTCGAGGCCCTCGAAGCTGACCGACTGACGCAGCTCGGTCGCACCATGGCCAGACTGCCCGTGGATCCCCGGCTCGCGAGGATGCTCGTCGAGGGCCATCGGCGCGGAAGCCTGGCGGAAATCCTCGTGATCGTCTCGGCGTTGGCATCCCAGGATCCCCGGCTTCGGCCGCTTGACCGGCGCGATGCCGCGGACCAGGCCCACGCCGCCTTCGCCGACAAGACCTCGGACTTCCTGGCCTACGTGAAGCTCTGGCGATGGCTCGAACAGACTCGCCAGGAGAACACCCGTGCCGCGTTCAACCGACTGCTGCAGAGACGATTCCTTAGCCCGGGCCGGATCCGGGAATGGCGATCCCTGCATCGGCAGTTGCTGCTGGCATGTCGGGGACTCGGCATGCGCACCAGCCACAAACCGGCGAAACACGCCGCCATCCACCGCGCCTTGCTCACCGGGTCGCTCGGCTTCGTCGGCGTCAGGAGCGAGCCCGCCAGCCGCGGCACGAAGCGACGGCGAGACCATTACGAAGGTGCAAGGGGCCTGCGTTTCAGCTTGTTTCCAGGGTCCGCGCTTGGCCGGTCCCGTCCGAAGTGGGTCGTGGCGGCGGAAATCAGTACGACTGGCCGCACGTATGCCCGATGCGTCGCCGAGGTGGCACCGTCCTGGATCGAGCACGCCGCACTCCACCTAGTCAAACGAAGCTACACCGAGCCCCGCTGGGAACCGAAGCGGGGCGAAGCGATGCTGCGCGAGCAAGTGACCCTCTACGGGCTAGCCGTTGTCGGCCAGCGGCCGAAACGCGCTGCCGAGGTGGACCGGGAAGCCGCGCGGAAGATCTTCGCCCGGGCAGTCCTGGTGGAAGACGACGAGCGGCTACACGCGCCGTTCATCGATCACAACCGGGGCCTGATCGAGCAATTCGAGGAACTTTGCGCCAAGGGCAGACGCCCGGGTCTCATGGTCTCGGAGTCGAAGCGCCTCCGCTTCTACCTCGACCGGCTGCCGGACGATGTCTGTTCGATCTCGGCCTTCAACGCGTTCGTTCGTGGGGCGAGTGCCGACGAGCTTGCGGCGTTGCACATGACCGAAGCCGACCTCGTTGGGGACTCGACGGCGTCCGTCGACGAACGCGACTTCCCCACGCTGATCCGGTTCGGCGACACGGACATCCCCCTCGCCTACAAGTTCGCGCCGGGCGAGCCGGACGACGGGGTGACGGTTCGTGTCGACTCCAGACTGCTTGTGCAGCTCGATCGCAACGCCCTCGATTGGCTGGTACCGGGTTTCTTCGAGGAGAAATGCCTCGCGTTGGGGAAGGGGCTTCCCAAGTCCCTGCGTCGCCAGCTCGCACCGCTGGGAGACACCATCGGAATCTTGCAGGAACGGCTCCGCCGGCCGGACGTCTATCGCCAGGGGAGTCTTGCCGGCGCCCTGTCGGACGCCGTACGCGTCTGCCGGGGCGTCGAGATTCCCGTCGAAGCTTGGCGTCTGCACGACCTGCCCGGGCATCTGCGCATGAACGTCCAGATCCGGGACTCCCGGCAGCGGGTCCAGGATCAGGACCGGGATGTCGATGCGCTGCGCCGGCGACATCAGGCCACCACCGAGAGAAATCTCACCGCCAACAGGCGCGAGTCCGTTGAGCGCCGTGGCCTGACAGAGTTCCCGAGGGCCGGGTTGCCGGAGTCCCTGGTCGTCGAAGACGGTGCCCACCATAGCGTGCTCTACCCGGTTCTCGTGGATCGCGGCAACAGCGTCGACCTCCTGGTGCGCGCGACCGCCGACGGGCGCTCGGCGCTGAATCGCGACGCCTACGCGCGCCTTGCGATGCTCGCGGAGCCTCGGACGGCGCGCGAACTTCGCCGAGAGGTCGAACACGACGGGACCTTGATGGTCCACTTCACGCCATTGGGCAGTCCCGCCGTCTTGGTGGAGGACCTGGTGGCGGCGGCTTTCTGGTTGGCCTGCTTCGATGGATCGGCACTGCCACGCTCCAAGGCTGGGTTCGACGCATGCCGCGAGACCGGCGAGGGCGCCTTGAGGGGGACATTCTCCGAAGTCCTGGGCCAGGCACGTCAGATCCTGACCCGGCGTACGGAAGTCGCCAACAGGCTCGACGCCTTGGCATCGCCGGCGTTTGCCAAGAGCCGCGAGGATATGGCCCGCCAGCTTGGAAGCCTGGTCCCTTCGGACTTGCTCCGGACGACGCCCCGCCGCCACCTGGCGCACGTGCCGCGCTATCTCGACGGCATGGCGTACCGCATCGACAATCTGCACGGCAGGGTCCAACGCGACCTGGCGGGCATCGAAAAGGTCGCCGTCTGGGAGCGGCGCTTCGCCGAGGTTGCCCAACGAGCAAGAGATCCGTCATCGAGTCTCGTCGCCGAACTGCGGTTCCTCCTGGAGGAGTTCCGGATCGCGACGTTCGCGCAGCGGATCGGCACTCGCGAGAAGATCTCCGACAAGCGTATGGCGATGCATCTCGAGGCGGCGAAATCCCGCTCCGAAAACCATGAGCGGCTCGCACGATGATGCCCGCGTCCGTTGCTAGCGTGGGGTCGGGCGATGTGTATACTCGCGGAACCGAATGGGTCGGCGGTGGTCCTACTTTGCAGGCCAATCCCGGCCATCCACAAGAGGAACTAGGAGAGAGAGATGTTGAACCGAAAGATGAAGCCGATCGCTGCAGCCGTTGGTGCGGCCTTCGCTACGTCGCTAGCGGCCAACGCCATCGCCGACGAAGCCTACCCCTTTGAGGCAAGCCTGCTCGAAGACGCCGTGATTCTCGAAACGAGCCACAAGGAAGGCGGCTGTGGCGAGGACAAGGACAAGGACAAGAAGGGCGACGGCGACCACGAAGGCAAGTGCGGCGAAGGCAAGTGCGGCGAAGACAAGGACGACGGTGACTCCGACGACGAGGGCGAGGAAGAGGAATCCGAGGAGGAGTAACCGCAAGACCGGAATCCACCGGATGCCCGCACCAGGGGTGTCCGGTCCGGTTGAACCCTAGTGTGCGGTCTCCGAATTAGGGTGACGAATCGAACGGCGTTGATGCTTGGACGACGGCCGGCAAATGGAGGATGTGCCGTCCTATAAACAAGCACTTAGGCTGTTTTCGCGTAGGCGGTGCATTGTGACCATATGTCACGCCAAATCCGAGACGGCACACTAGCTACTCGTCAGCGCCCTCGGGAATCCGAGTGCGCGGCGAGTAGTTCGCTTACGCGGACCATCCACATGCCCGCCAACCTTGTTGGCGCCGGCCTTGGCTTGCGCCGTGGCTACATGAAGACGCTCGACGAGAACGCCGAACTCGTCGCCTCGAATGTCGACTTCATGGAAGTGGCGCCGGAAAACTGGATCGACGTCGGCGGCCGTTTTGGTCGCCGCTTTCGCGGCTACACGGAGCGGTTCCCGTTCGTCTGCCACGGCCTATCGCTTTCGCTGGGGGGGCCGACTCCCCTGGACAGGGATCTCCTTTCGGCCATCAAGGCGTTCCTGGACGATCACCAGATACGGTTCTACACCGAGCACCTGTCGGCATGCAGCGACACGGGGCATCTCTACGACCTGATGCCCATCCCGTTCACCGATGACGCAGTCCGCTACGTCGCGGACCGCATTCGACGCGTACAGGACCTCCTGGAGCGCCAGATCGGGATCGAGAACGTCTCCTACTACGCGGCGCCCCAGGTAGCCGGTCAGGAGATGACGGAGCTCGAATTCATCAACGCGGTGGTCGACGAAGCCGACTGCCTGCTGCTGCTCGACGTCAACAACATATACGTCAACAGCATCAATTTCGGCTACGACGCCTCGGGGTTTCTCGGCGGCCTGCCCGGGGACCGCGCGGCCTATTTCCACGTCGCCGGCCACTATCGCGAAGCGGAGGATCTGCGCATCGACACCCACGCCGCGACGGTCATCGATCCCGTTTGGGCGTTGCTCCGCCAGGCCTACGACCTCTATGGGCCACGCCCGACTTTGCTCGAACGCGATTTCAACTTTCCGCCCATCTCTCGCTTGATGGACGAAGTCGGCACCATCCGCCGCATCCAGGCTTCGGTTGCCTGACGTCGAGGTGGCGACACGCCCCGAACTCCGGCCCTTCCAGGAGATCCAGTCGAGGTTTGCGGCCTACATCCGGGATCCCGACCGGCATCCGATCCCTGCCGGCATCGAAGCACGCCGGATGCGGATCTACACGGATCTGTTCTACAACAACATCGAGTCGTTCATCGCCAAAACCTTCCCCGCATTCCGCGAGATTACCGACGACGACTCCTGGCACCGCCTCATACGGGATTTCATCCGGGAGCATCGCGCCGAGTCACCGTACTTCACGCACATCTCCGAGGAGTTCATGCAGTACCTCGACGAGCGCATGAAACGGCCCGACGCAGCGAGGAAGTTGTGGCAGATACCGCCGTTCGCCCTGGAGCTGTGCCACTACGAATGGGTCGAGTTGGCCTTGGACCTGGCCCCCGACGCGGATTGCGAATTCGACGACGAGCCCGTTCACGCCGACGATGCACTGGCGCTATCGCCCTTGGCGTGGCCGCTACGCTACGCCTATCCGGTTCGCCAGATCGCCTCCGACTATCAGCCGGCCGAACCGCCTGATACGCCGACCTGGCTAATCGGTTGGCGCAATCGGCATGACCGGGTGCGTTTCATGTCATCGAACGCAACCACCATCCGCCTGTTGAAGCTGATCGACGAGGGAAATCCGAATAGCCGCGCTTTCGGGGTCCTCGCCAAGGAGATCGGCGCGTCGCGCGAGCGGGTCGTCGAGACCGGACTCGCAACGCTCAACCGTCTCCACGGGCACGACATCGTCGTACGTCGATGAACGCCCTGGGGACGTTGCGAGCAGGTCCGATCTTATTGCGCAAAATGATACTTCAACTGCTTGTTTCCCCAAGAGGAAGCGAGTAGGGTGCGCCCCCGTCAAACGCCACTATCGTAATCGTCAATGGCCATTGCGGTCATGGGCGACGATGAATCTGCCTCGTCGCTGATCCTCCGCCTCAGCAGCCTGGGCTTCGACGCCATCTACGCCCGGCGCGGAAGTCGCGCGTTCGCCAAGGTACTGGAGGCCGCAGATCTGATTCTTTGCGCTTCACCCGGTGAAGTGGCGGATACCGTTCAGGCAACGGGTCGTCCGCCCGCCCCGGTCGTACTGGTCAATCCCGGACTTCCGGACGCCCCCGGAATGCTCAACGCCATGCGCCACGGCGTCATCGACGTGGTGACCACGCCGATCGACGACGGCGAGTTCGGCGAACGCATCGAGACCGACCTTGCCCGCGCCCGCCCCGCCGACCTGCGCATTGCGGGTCAACTGGACAACCTGGAGCGGGATCAGCGCGCCGGAAGATACATCCAGTTGCGAATGCTGCCGCCGTCGCCCATGGCCATCGACCGCTACCGGCTCGCGCACCGCGTACAGCCTTCGATGATCCTCTCGGGGGACTTCGTAGACTACTTCCGCATCGCGGACCGTCACTTCGTGTTCTATATCGCGGACGTGTCGGGACATGGGGCGTCGAGTGCCTTCGTCACCGTGATCCTCAAGAACTTCTCGCGCCGCATCCGCCGCGAGTACCACCCCCGCATGTTCTCGAATCCCGGCGAGATCCTCGGCGTACTCAACCGCGAATTGCTCGACCAGTCCCTTGGCAAGCATGTGGCGATGTTCATCGGCGTCGTCGATCTCGACACTGACACCCTGCGTTTTGCGAACGCAGGCCATTTTCCCCATGCCATTCACGCGGTCGCCGGCGGGGGCAAGACGCGGTACCTCGAACGACCCGGCAAGCCCGTCGGCCTCTTCGACGACGTCGAATACGACATCGGCTCCGCCGACTTCGCGCCCGGCGACGGTCTCGTCGCGTTCTCCGATGGCGTCCTCGAGGTCATGAGGGAGGTTGACCTAGCCGCCAAGGAACAGCGGCTTGTCGACGCCGCCCGGGACCATGGCCCCGATATCGAAGCGCTATGGCAGTCGATCGGTATCGGCAACGGCAGTCCAGGACCGGACGACATGACTTGCCTGGTCATCGCCCGGGAGGCCTAGCGGTGACGACGACAATACGGCATCGAAGCTCGACTCGAGCGAGAGCCTTCTGCCGCGGATGTAGGGTATAGAGCCCGTGTCTACCGGCCGAATCCTCATCGGCAATGGCGATGGGACCTACTTGATGAAGCTGGTGGGCGATGTTCGCCTGCGACTCGGCGCGGCGGTGGACGAGTTCCTCGACCGGATGTTCCAGGACCGTGGTTTCTGTTCGGTGGTAGTCGATCTGTCTGGCACCGAGGGAATCGACAGCACCGCCCTCGGCGTTCTCGCCCGGCTGTCCACCCAGGCTCGCAAGCGGCGTGCGTTCACCCCTACCTTGGTTTCAACCCGTCCGGACATCACCCGGTTGCTCGTGACGATGGGATTCGACGACATCTTCCACATCGTCGAAGAACCGCTCCGGGACGGACGACAGCTCGGCGAATTGCCCGAGACCGATCTGTCGCCCGACGAACTGCGCTGCCGTGTGCTCGCGGCGCACAGGAACCTGATGTCGCTCAACGACGGCAACCGGGAAGAATTCGAGGATCTCGTGGCGATGCTCGAGGCGTCGGCGTAGGGGGACCCAATCGCGCCCGTCGAGCGCGCGGTCGCCCGTCAAGGAGACCGCTCGCCGGACGTGGTTGCCGCAGGCGAGAGGGCGCGTCGCGGTGCCGCGTTCATCTTGCCTCCATTTTCTCTTCATTTTTGAGCCGCTTGCGGGTATAGTCCGGGTCGCTCCATGCACTTAGGCGAGAGAGCCAATGCTGTGTCAAAGAACAATCGACGGTCCTGCGCACGCGATCGGGATCGGCGTACATAGCGGGCGTCCCGTCCGTATGACGCTTCGTCCCGCCGATGCCGATACGGGGATCGAATTCCAGCGTTTGGACATCCCGGGAAGGCACGTTCGGGCCCGGGCGGAAAACGTCTCCGACACGACGCTGTCGACGAGTCTCAGCGAGGGTGGCGTACAGATCGCCACCGTCGAACACCTCATGTCCGCGCTTTGGGGTCTTGGCATCGACAACGTACGCGTCGAACTCTCCAACGAGGAAGTTCCGATCATGGACGGCAGTGCACAGCCGTTCGTCGAGATCATCCAGGGTGCGGGAATCCGCGATCTGGACGAGCCTAGGAAATACATCAGAATCACTCGGGAAGTCTCTGTTTCCCAAGGCCAAGCGCAGGCAACACTCAAACCCTATGACGGGTTCCGGGCAAGCTACACGTTCGTGGCCGATCACCCGGTGTTCAACCGCTATCCGAAGAGCATCGAAGTGGACTTCGCCTCGACCTCCTACCTGCGGGAGGTCTGCGGCGCACGGTCCTTTGGCTTGATGCGGGAACTCGGTCAGGCCCGCGCCATTCGCAAGTGCTTGGGTTCGAGCCTCGACAACGCCGTGGGCATTAGCGACGACCAGATCGTCAATATCGAGGGCTTGCGCTACGAGGACGAATTCGTCAAGCACAAACTGCTCGATGCCATCGGCGACCTCTATCTGCTCGGCCTGCCGGTCATCGGCGAGTTCGACGGCTACATGTCCGGACACACGCTGAACAACAAGCTGGCCCGGGCACTGTTGCGTTGCCCGGACGCGTGGGTCTTGCAGGCGTTGCCTACGACCAACCGGCAACGGGCCTACGGCCTGCGGCACTAAGGTCGCGTCTAGACCCCGTTCAGGCGTCACATAGCCAATCGGCGCGCAAGCGCGGGTGTGGTCGGCTCGCGCCGTTGCGGGCCGGCATGACGGCTATACTGCCGACATGAGCGTCCGAACCCGCGTTGCCCCCAGTCCAACCGGCGACCCGCATGTGGGCACGGCCTACGTGGCCCTGTTCAACCTCGTTTTCGCCCGCAGCTACGGTGGCCAGTTCATTCTGCGCGTCGAAGACACCGACCGGCAACGCAGTTCCTCGGCCTCCGAGGCCGCGATCATGGAGGCGTTGCGCTGGGTAGGCCTCGGCTGGGACGAAGGACCCGACGTCGGTGGGACGTTCGGACCCTATCGGCAAAGCGAACGCCTTGACATCTACCGGCATCATGCGGACGAACTCGTGGCGTCCGGGGGCGCTTTCCGTTGCTTCTGCACGGGGGAACGCCTCGAGGAACTACGTCGCCGGCAACGAGCGGGTCGCGAAACGCCGCGGTACGACGGGCACTGTCGCAACCTCGATCCGCAGGAAAGCCGCGACAGGGCGCAAGCCGGCGAGACCCACGTCGTGCGCCTCGATGTCCCGGTGACCGGCACCTGCGGTTTCTCCGACGGCATTCGCGGGACGATCGAGATTCCCTGGCAGCAGGTTGACATGCAGGTCCTGGTCAAGTCGGACGGCTTTCCGACGTACCACCTGGCGGCGGTCGTCGACGATCATCTGATGGGCATTACGCACATCCTTCGGGGCGAGGAATGGCTCTCCTCGATGCCCAAGCATCGTCTCATCTACGACCGTTTCGGCTGGTCCGTGCCCGACCACTATCATCTTCCGCTGCTGCGCAACGCCGACGGCAGCAAGGTCTCCAAGCGGCGCAATCCCACGGGACTGAACTACTTCCGCCGGACCGGCTACCTGCCCGAGGCGCTGCGGAACTACCTGGCGTTGATGGGATGGTCGATGCCCGACGAGCGCGAGATTTTCAGCACAGAGGAGATGACGGCCGCTTTCGACATCGAGCGGCTAACGACTGGCGGACCCGTCTTCGACCTAGCCAAGCTCGACTGGCTGAACGGTCAATACATCCGGTCGCTGGACCCCGGCGAGTTCATGGACCGTGTCGCCGACTGGGCAATCAACCGCGAGAACCTGGCTGCGCTGGCGCCCCTGGTCCAGCAACGCACCGAACGCCTGGTGGACCTATTGCCCCAGGTCGATTACCTGCTGGGCGATCGTGCGACGGTCGATGAGGACGACTTCGCCCCGCTGCGCCTCGGCGCTGAGGACTGCCTACGCGTTCTCGACCACGTCGGTCGCCGATTCGACGCAACGGATCCGTGGGATCGCGACTCTTTGCAGGCGGCGATTCGGTCGCTTGCCGACGCCATGGGCCTACCGATGCGCGACTTTCTCGCGCCGCTGTTCGTCGCCATCACCGGCCGCACGGTCGCATTGCCATTGTTCGACTCCATGGCCTACCTCGGTCGGGACATGGTGCGGTCCAGGCTGGCAAGCGCAATTGCGGCCTTGGGTGGAGTCAGCAAGAAGAAGGCGAAACGTCTGGAGCGAGCCTACTCCGGCCTGATCGACCAAGCTTGATCGGGAGACGTACGCACACGTAATATCCCACCCTCTCGTGGGGCCATAGCTCAGCTGGGAGAGCGCTACAATGGCATTGTAGAGGTCGCCGGTTCGATCCCGGCTGGCTCCACCAATCCCGTTTCCGGGGAGCCTGCAAGTTCCCGACAGTACCCCTTTGAATTCCGACGCAGGCGAACGCCACCAGCAAGTCTCGCAGTCGCACGCGAGGCGAATGCGCTGAGGATCCAAGACCATTCCATACGACAACTGACACTAGGATTCGCTACGGATCCAGACCCCTGACGCGTCGCACTCCACGTCGACGCCGAAATCATCTTCATCTGCCATCGCGTGCTGGCTGCTCATACAGCCGACAAGCGCGAAGGCACCGCCGACCAGGATTCTCCCAAGCGTGATTTCTCCACGCCTTCGTCAAGCACGTTGCGGAGGCTGAAACAGATCGCTTCTAGCATCCCGCCCGCATAGTCCGGTACTTCAACCACTAGAGATTCCCAGTCGACGTAAGTAGACGTAGCCTGCGTGTATCGATGTTCGACGAACTCGGCAATTCGTTGCGTCCCGTCGAGCGTCAGACGCGCGAGATGCGATCTGACCGCCGCGTCAACCGCTTCGACCTGAGCCACGTCCGCTCGGGTGAACAAGCGACCGCGATTCATTTACCAAAGCCGCTGCATGTCCGGTTGAACAGATCGGCGTGTTGCACTCCCTCACTGGTTCGCTCCAGAGTACACCCAACCGCGACCTAGTCCAACTACCCCAAAGGGTAGGTTAAGGGTAGGTGGAGAGGCGGACACTGGCCCACGAGACAAGCAGTTCGCAGGCCGGAACTCCGTCAGGACGTCGCGGAGCGTACCTTCAAGGCGTTGATTTCAGAGCTGATCTCGGCATCGACAGGCAGTTCCCGTCCCGCACGTCCGTACCAATAACCCGCGTTCCGGCGATCACCTTCCATGAGATGCACAATGCCGTGCGCCCAGCTTGCAAGCGCCGAGTCGTCCTTCTGGACAATGCGATGCGCGGCCTGCCAGTCGCCGTTCTCGAGCAGTTCGATCGCTTGTGCTAGTGAACTCATGCGTCAACACTATCAGCAGGCAAGGTCACGATCCACTTTGTCGGACACGCGGCCAACTAGCTCGCAGCCTCAGTGATCGCCCACTCGTTGTCTGGATCCTCGCCCGCCACCGTGGAACGCGCCATTATCCGGGGTTGGTCCTCGGGCCAAGGGCGACCACGGTGAAGTACGCAGCGATTGTCCCAGATGGCGATGTCGCCCGGTTGCCAACGGTGCCTCCAGATCCGGGGTGGCCGGCATGCCCGTGCGGTGAGTTCGCGCAGGCGCCGTCGCGAGGCCTCGAGATCCTCGCCGATGATATGACTGGCATGCCGACCGACGAATAGGCTTCTGCGCCCGCTGGCGGGATGGATTCGCACCAGCGGATGTTCGACCGGCGGCAGGTATTCCAGTTCCTTCCCGGAGAGCAGCTCGAGACCGCCGTGCCAGGCGTGGCTGAACCGATAGCTGTGTACGGCGGTCTTGCCCTCGAGCCAGTTCTTCGTGGGTGCATCCAAGGCGTCGTAGGCGGCACGCATGTCGGCCCATTCGGTCTCGCCGCCCTCGTCGGGCACCACGTGGGCGGCGAGGATCGAAGCCTTGGCGCCGACGCGCTTGTAGGAACTGTCCGAGTGCCAGTCTCGATTGCCCCGCTGGAAACGGGCTTGCAGTTGCTCGCCGGGGACAACGTGCCCGTCCCTGTCTACATTGGACAGGCGACCGAGTCCCGCCTCGGTCCGACGACGCTTCAAACCGCGTTCCAGTCGCCCGAACCGGCGCGTGAAAGCGAGGTGGCTCTCGTCGCCCAGATGTTGGGCTGGGAACACGAGCACGGCGAATCGGTGCCATGCGTTCTCGATGGCCCCAAAATCCGCATCGTCCATGCCGGCGAGGTCGATGTCCGTCACGGTCGCGCCAAGCGTGGCATTGCTGGGTTGGATGCGCATCGGCGGTACTCTCAACTGCCAGCCCTATCTTGCCATGTATCATCCGACCATGGTGCAAAGGGCATGGCAAACGCTTGGCCCGCTGTGGCTGGTCGGTGCCGTGACATCGGCTCTCGCGCATGCGCAATCGGACGCCGCCGCCAACGGCTGCGATGGGCTGCTGGGCGTTCGCTCGATGGAAGGCTATCGCCACGTATGGAGCGAGACCATCGAGTTCCGGCAAATGGAGGAAGCCTGCCGGTCGTCGGACAACGCACCGTTCTACTGGCAGTTGCGCGGTATGGCCGAGAACCTACTCGGCAACCAATCGGAGTCGGGCTGAATGCGTTGGAGACCGTTTCATCGTCGCAGCTTCGCGGACGTAGCCCGGATCCAGC
>JAPOYW010000625.1:0-1205 GCA_026706425.1 Gammaproteobacteria bacterium | reverse complement strand
TACTGCGACCGGAGAGAGGCGGACCCTGCGCTTCGGTCGTTCGGCAGCACCGCGCCTCCTGCTTGCTCTGCCGGTTGTCTCGCTGGCGGGATACGTCGCTGCCGGGGAGGCCGAAACCACGCAGGTCGCCGGTCCGGGCACGTTGGCCGACGAAGCGACGGACACCGAGCAGGAGTTGCATTGGGGAGACGGCCACCACTACCAGGGCGGCTTGAAGGCCGGACAGATGCACGGACGGGGAACCCACACCACCCCGGACGGGGAGGTATACACCGGCGATTTCGTGAATGGACAACGCCACGGCCAGGGGACGCTCAGGTTTGCCAACGGCGACGTCTACGCGGGCGACTTCCGCGATGGCAGCATAACCGGCAGAGGACGGCTCATTTGGTCGAACGGTGACGTCTACCAAGGGGACTTCGTGGACGGTGTTCGCCAGGGCAGAGGCGTGCTCGAGCGGCAGTCGGGCGGGACGTACGTCGGCGACTTCTCGGGCGACCAACGGCATGGCATGGGCCGCTATCGGTGGCGCGACGGAACCCTCTACAAGGGACATTTCGCGTTCGGCAAGCTGCACCGTTCCGGCGTGAAGACCTCGCCGAGTGGCGAACGATCCTTCGAGACATGGAACGATGGCCGGCTAACGGCTGCGGTGCGGGTCGAAGCCGTCGAGCGCTGTTCGCTCACCGTCGAAGGCAAGCCCTGGATGTTCAACGACGACACCTGCATCAACGGACTTGCCCATGGCAACGGGTTGGCGGTGGCCCTCGACGGGTCCGCCTACGTTCTGGATGGCCGGTTCATACTCGGCAACCTGGTGCGCGGCGAGATTCAAAGCGTCGAACTCGAGGAATCCCGATAGCGTGGACATTCCCGGCTACCGGATACAACGGCAGATCGGCAGCGGCGGTAACGCCCGGGTCTACCTGGCCCAGCAGCATACGTTGAGGAGTCCCGTCGCCATCAAGGTGCTCTCGCCGGAAGCGTCCCGCAACGAAAACCAGAGAAAGCGGTTCCTCGACGGAGGAATGGTTGCGCGCAAGCTCGATCACCCCAACATCGTCCGCGTGGTCGACGCCGGGGAAACCGCCGAGGTGGCCTATTTCGTCATGGAGTACGTCCGCGGCGGCGATCTGAATCACAACCTCCGCGCCGGTCTTCACATCCAGAACGTGCTCGCCCCCGTCAAGGAGATCGGCGGCGCC
>JAPOYW010000287.1:1385-13844 GCA_026706425.1 Gammaproteobacteria bacterium | reverse complement strand
GTCGTTCCCCAATCCTCGCGCGTGTAGAAAACTCCCCGGTCGCCTTCGCCTCCGATCTTGTCCATTTCCGTGAGGATACCCGTCCAATTGGCGATGCATTGGCCGAGCCAGAAGCCGTGCAGCTTTTCGGAGTATTCCGACCGGGAAACGGTCAACACGTCCGCCTGGGCCGTCATCGACCCGCAGAGCGCCATGATCGTCAGAGCAGAGAAGAGTCGTCGCATGTGGCCATTCCGTTGCGGGGATTGCCCGGCATTATGTCACGCCTCGGCGAGGCGCAATGCGCGGGGGACGGCCCTCCCGACGAGGCCCGGCGTTTCTCGACGGCTAGACTCCTTGAGCGCCCTTGATGTTTACACGCAGGTTGCATATTGGGAGAGCGCTCAGGGTCGCTTCTGGACGGCTCGTGTACGCACGAGCCGCGCTCGGGTACTCGCGAGACGCGCTAGGTTGTCTGCTCGAAGAAGATGCGTGCGCCGCACACGGTGACGGATTCCCGATCCGCGTCTGCGTGCAATGTCAGCGCGTAGAGGCCCTCGCGTTCATCGAGGAAGCCTGCGACCTCGCGGGCAAACTCACGCGCCGCGTCAATCGGGGTCACGAATTCGATGACGCCGCCAGTCGGCGGTCTGCAGATGAACCCGCGAACGCCGCGCACGGCGTCTTCGCGCTCTGGATCGCACGCAAGCCCGAATCCGGTTTGGTAGACCCTGCGCGCATGGACCAATGAATGGCCAGCCAAGCAACGTCCCGCGGAGTCTACGCCGACTTGGGTATGATCATGCCGCGATGAAGGGCGGGGATACATTCGAAGAGCGTACGGTTCGCTTTGCGCAACCTGCCGCCCACTACGCCATGGTCGTCGCACCCGACGGCCGCTTTCTCGGTGCCGACGAGGATGGTGAAACCCATGTCACCGAAACCATCTCCGACGATTTGATGTGGTGTCGGCGGGGCACGCGCCTCGAACACGAAGTATCGTCCGTGGCTTTGGAATGCGGGGCGGCGGACGAAGGCCGGTACACCCTAACGCGTGGTGGAACGCCGTTGGATTCGAACGGCCACCCCGCTTCCACCGGCACACCGTTCTCCATGGTGCGGGGGGCCGAGCAGTTGCCGTCGGCCTACCTGGCACACCTCAAAGCCCACGGTTGGGCGTGCCTCGCCGCGATCCTGCCGCCGGACATCACCGACTCGCTGCAGCGCATCGCCTGTACCGACGCCTATTCGCAGCGGACGCCCGACCGTTCCCGACGCCAGATCAGTCAAGGCAGCGCGTTGGCCAAGACAGCCGTGGAACCGGTCTCCGTATGGCTGGCGCGGCAATACATGCAAACCGACGACATCCGTCTGGCCCACTCGCCCGGCATCGGCGTGATGACGCCGGACGACGGCCAACGCACCGTGCAGGGCTGGCACTCCGACTATCCCTATCACTGGGGCATCCATGCCGACGGCAAGGTGCCGACGCCAAGCGGCGAGACCGTGATGGGCGTGCAGCGAATCATCTGCGTATCGGAGTTCACCAAGTTCCGCGGTGCCACCGCATTCAAGCTTGGCTCCCATGCCCTCGAGCGGGGGCCGCCCGAGGATTGGGGCGTTGCGGCTGCGGCCTACCAGCCGGACTACCGCGCCAAGAACGGCCTACCGTACAACGGGCCCGACGCCGATGTGATCGAGGCGCCGGCCGGCAGCATGATCCTCTTCGACACCCGGACGTGGCACCGCGCCGGCATTAATCGGAGCGATGCGAAACGCGCCGCGATCCTCACGGACATCACGCCCGCGTACATCGTGCCCTACTCGGACACGACGGCGGACTACCGCGCCCTCGTCGAGAGCGAGGCCTACGACGAACTCAACGAACGCGAACGACGGGAGTGGGAGCGGTTGATGATCCATCGCTTCCTGGGACCCGCCGGGCCGCGTTCGGTCATCGGGACCGACACGGAACTGACGCAACGCATCCCGCGCCGGGCCACGCCGCCAAGTCCGTGAGCGCCGTCTGGGTCATGAGGAACGCTCGGGATGGTTCGAGTAGCCCTGTCTGCCGTGGCCCAGGATCGACACCACGCCGTGCAACTCCCGATGCTCGCCGAGCAGGCTCTTCCCGTTCAGGTAGCCGGGGTGGATGTCCCAGACGCGCACGAACGGATCAGGGCCGAAGCACCGGTGGGACCGCGCCGGCGCAGTCGGCTACGCCCAACGATCCCAACGCATGGTTTCCTCAACCGGCATCCGCGTGAGGGGACCGAATTTGCCAATGGGATAGCCCACGGGAACTAGGCAGAACGCCTCCATGTCGTCCGGAAGACCCAGGATCTCGCGGGCTGCCGTGCGATTCGCCAACCCAAGGGTGGTCGGTGCCGCGCCGAGACCGATGGCTCGGGCCGCCAACAGCAGGTTCTGTACTGCGGGCCAGATCGATCCACCGCCCATGGCCTGGCCTTGGCGTACGGGCTGACCGAATCGATAGCAGGCGATAACGAGTGCGGGGATATCCTGCATATGCTCCGCCTGCCACAACACCGCGGCCAGCATGCGCTGCCGCTTGCCGGCGCTCTGGTGCGGCAGCGCGGCCGCGCGCTGGCCGCCGGGCGCGACGTAGGCCTCGACGGCGGTCTTGTTCAACGCCGCGAGCCTGGCGCGCTGCTCCGGATCGCGCACCACGATCCAGCGCGCGCCCTGGGCATTGGACCCGGTTGGTGCCTGGTTGGCGGCGTCGATGAGTTTGACAAGGAGTTCCTCGGGGACGGGGTCGGGCTTCAGCCGGCGCATCGCCCGGCAGTTGTACATTGTCTCGAAGACGCCCATTTCATCGGCCATGACCGGCTCTCTCCTGAATCGAAGTCCGCGGAACATACCACGCCGGTCTCAGCCGGCGCGTCTCACGAACCGATCAGCATTGACGATGAACGCGTTCCAGGGCTGGGTCGGCTTGGTGCGCTCCGCATCCTCGAACTCGCGGGCGAGAACCCAGACCGTGTGCAGTTCGCCGTCGTGCAAGCGGCCCGTGAAGTTCGAGATCGAGTGTGCGTTGTCGGCGTCGTCCGCGAAGTTGACGGCAAAGGCCAGCAGTTCGCCGTTGACGGTACCGCGAACCGGATAGCCCCGGTTCCGCACGGCGCGGCCCTTGGTCGACACGAACGTTCCCTCGAAAGCGCCGTTCTCGACCGGGCCGATTCTCAGCACGGAACCGTTCTGGTTCTCCCACTCGCCACTTAAGCTCATCGCAGGTGATCTCGCGTCAGTAGTCCCATCCGATATGGGGCTGCGGTAGCCGCAGGGCACGGTCGAGGTCGGCGAGAAGGCTCGGTTCCCCGTCGAGGTCATCGGTACGCGCCAGCACGGAGGGGCTCCTTACGCCCAGCCAAACGCGGGTGAAGGCACCCACCGACGCGCGCAGGGTCGGCAACGACGCTTCCCTCCCGGCTCGGGCAGAGGACTGCTCGCCCAAGGTGACCACGTAGTCGCCCGCGACGCCATTCCAGTTGCACCCCGCTTCGACGTGTTCGGCGATGGGATCGCTAAGCTCCAGGTTGAACGCGACGTCGTCGGTCTCGAGGTGGGTCTTGGCGAGGCACTTCGGAACATCCAGCATGCGGGCCTGCCACCATGCGTGGGTGCGGTGCGAACCCGCGTACTTCGAGCCATCGCTCAAACGCCGGTTGCGAAACGGCGCCTCGAGGATGTCCTGGAACTGGATCTCCGCCGGCTCCTCCATGCCCACGACCGTGACCTGGTCGCCCAGCGAACGGATCAACGCCAGGAGTTCAAGCAGTTGTTCCGGCGTTCGGTATGCGTACCACCAGATCAGGTAGGGTCCGTGCTCGCCTTCCGTCCCTCCCCAGATGAAGTGCGACAGCGTGCCGCCATCGTAGTAGCCGAGCCCAATGGGATTGCGGGTGAACCCCAGTTCGCCGCGGATGATCTCGGGCGTGTGCAGCACACAGCCCCCGTGGCCCCGCAGACGCTCGTGCATGGCGTGGTGAACATCGCGCCAGTTGTCCTTGGTGAGACGCTTCGGCGGTCGGAATCGGCGGTCAACCTTTAGGGTTGCCGGATCGAATTTCACGATGCGGGAGTAGGCTCCGCTACCGAATCCCAGCCGGTTATAAAAGCCTTGTTCGAACATGCCGAGGCTGGCCACCTCGCTGCCCGATTCCGCCCGTTGGGCAATGGCAGCAGCGGTGACCCGTTTGGCGGCCCCGAGCTTGCGTGCCACGCGGCTGGTCGTGACGCCGGTGACGACGGCGAGATCGAGATCGGTTTCGAGGTGGCGCATGGCCCCGAGCGAGGTCGTCGCCGCGCACTCGGCCTCCCCGTCCAGGCAAAACACGACCCCCTCGTAGACTGCCCGCGCGAGCTCCTCGTGGGTCTTGGTGTCGTCCTCCGACTCCAGCCAGCCAACTTCACGGTAGATGCGGTCCACCGCCTCGAAGTCGCGCTCGTGGTCGTAGTCCCGGATTTCGATGTCCATTACCGGGCCTTGGCCTCCCGCCGCCGCGCGTGCAGCACCGGCTCGGTATAGCCGTTCGGCACCTCGCGCCCCTTGAACACGAGATCGCACGCCGCCTGGAAGGCAATGCTCGAATCGAAGTCGCCGGCCATGTTCCGGTAGTCCGGATCGTCCGCGTTCTGCCGGTCGACGACCGCGGCCATGCGTTCCATGGTGGCACGGACCACGCCTTCTTCGACGATGCCGTGGTGCAGCCAGTTGGCGATGTGCTGGCTGGAGATCCGGCAAGTCGCGCGGTCCTCCATCAGCCCCACGTCGTTGATGTCAGGAACCTTCGAGCAGCCGATGCCCTGATCAATCCACCGCACGACGTAGCCCAGGATGCCCTGCGCGTTGTTGTCGAGTTCGCGCTGGATGTCCGCCGGGGCGAGGTTCTCGCCGGCGAGCAGCGGAATGGTCAATATGTCGTCGACGCTTGCCCTCGCGCGGCTTGCCAATTCGTCCTGCCGGGCCGCGACATCGACGCGGTGATAGTGCAGCGCGTGGAGTGTCGCCGCCGTGGGCGACGGCACCCAGGCGCAGTCGGCGCCCGCCGTGGGATGGTTGGTCTTGGTCTCGAGCATCTCCAGCATTTCGTCGGGCTTCGGCCACATGCCTTTACCGATCTGCGCACGGTGCGGAAAGCCCGTGGCAAGTCCCGCGTCGACGTTGGCGTCCTCGTAGGCGAGGATCCATGTCTCCTGTTTCATGGGTTCTTTGCGCACCATGGCACCGGCTTTCATGCTGGTGTGGATCTCGTCGCCGGTGCGATCCAGGAATCCCGTGTTGATGAATACGATCCGCTCCCGAGCCGCCCGGATGCACTCGCGCAGGTTCAGACTGGTTCGACGTTCCTCGTCCATCACGCCGACCTTCAGGGTATTGCGGGCGAGCCCGAGGACATCCTCGACACGGTCGAACAGTTCGCAGGTGAACGCCGTTTCCTCTGGGCCGTGCATCTTGGGCTTGACGATGTAGACGCTTCCCGTCCGGCTGTTTCGGACCTTTCCGAGTCCCTTCAGGTCATGCACGGCGCAAAGACTCGTCACGACGGCATCGAGGATGCCTTCGAAAATCTCGTTGCCGTCGACATCGAGAATGGCGTCGTTGGTCATCAGGTGGCCGACGTTGCGCACAAGGAGCAGGCTGCGCCCCGGCAGGGTCAATTCGCTCCCGTCCGTGGCGGTGTACGACCGGTCACCCACCAACGTGCGGTGGACGGTCTCGCTGCCCTTCTCAAACGTCTCCTCGAGCTCGCCGGTCATCAGGCCCAGCCAATTGCGGTAGACCAGGGTCTTGTCCTCGGCGTCCACGGCGGCCACGGAGTCTTCGCAGTCCTGGATGGTCGTAATGGCGGACTCGAGCACGACGTCCTTGACCCCGGCCGGGTGCGCGGCACCGACATCGTGCGTCCGGTCGATCTGGATCTCGACATGCAAGCCGTGGTGGCGCAGCAGCACGGCGGACGGCTCGCCGGATCCTTCGCCGACGAAGCCGACGAACTGCCCGGCATCCGCCAAGGCCGCGGTACCGGCCTTCGTGTTGGCGCGCAGGGCGTAGCCAGCGCCGTCGCCGACAATCTCGTAGCCCGTGACCTCCGCATGGCTCGCGCCGTCGAGAGGCACCACGGCATCGAGTTCCTGCGCGGCCCGTTCTATCACCAACTCGCCACGCGCCGGGTTGTAGGCCGTCCCTTTCTCCCGCCCCGGGGATTCCGGAATGATGTCCGTCCCGTAGAACGCATCGAAGAGGCTGCCCCAGCGCGCATTGGCGGCGTTCAGCGCGAAACGGGCGTTCATGACCGGCACGACAAGCTGCGGCCCCGCGGTATGGGCGATCTCGGCATCGACGTTCGCCGTCGTGATCTCGAAATCGTCCCCTTCCGGCACCAGGTAGCCGATCTCGGCGAGGAACGCCTTGTAGGACTCCGGGTCGTGGCGCTGGCCCCGACGTTCGACATGCCAAGCGTCGATCTGCGCCTGGAGTTCGTCGCGCTTGACCAGCAGGGCGCGGTTCTTGGGCGTCAGATCCCGAACGATGGCGCTGAATCCGGACCAGAACGCCTCGCCGTCAACGCCCGTGCCGGGCAATGCCTCAGCATTGATGAAGTCGTCCAGTTCCCTCGCCACCCTGAGTCCGTGGCGGTCGACTCTCTCGGTCATGTTGCCTCCCTGTGCAGCCGGAGAATGGTAACTGCTTGGGGACGCAATTCCACATGGCGCTTCTAGTTCCGTTGAAGCGTTGTAGTGGCGTGCGAAGTTGCAGGGTTCCGCGCTCCGTGCTTCAAGATACGACACGCAGTTGAGGCTCACGCACCAGAGATTTGTGCGTGCACCTTACCTCGCCGAAGGCTTGACCATGCCGTCTATGCGACAATCGGATCCTCACCGATTTGGACAAGCGATAGATATGGGCCATGGGCACTGAGGGCTCCGAGACCATCGAGCGCCCGCCTTTCGGCACGATCTTCCACGTGATGCCGGAGCAGTTCTGCCTGGAAGTCGTGCGCACCGCCCTGCAACAACGGCCCCAAGCAAGTGCCGGCGCGCGCGACCGCCTGAACGGACGCCTTCGACGGCTGAAGGTCCCGGGCTTCCGGGACGCCAGCCGGGCCAAACCCGCACAGCTCGAGCTTCCCGTGCTTGATCGGATTCTCGACGGCGACGACCGGCTGGCCGGGGCCGTGCTGCGCTGCTGGGAGGAATGCAACGTGGGGTTGCGCGAGGCGGTCGCGGCGTATCTGGCCGACGAGCACATCGAGGTGTGTACCGAGCGCCGTTCCGACCATTTCGCTGCCACCTGGCCGGAAGCGGAGTGGAAGACGCATCGCCGCAAGGTGCTCGAAGCAAATAGCGATCTGTCGTTCGACGCGGTCGGTCTGATGCTGATTCTGCAGGTCGGCAAACATCCGGCACCGAATCTGGACGATGTCCCGCAGGTCGTGTCGCCGCGGTTTCGGCGCTGGCTGGACGAACTGGAGGCCCTGCCGGCAACGGCGCCGGAGTGGGGAGACGCCGAGGATTTCGCCGAGACGGTGACCTGGTTCGCCGAGATCAAGAGCACCGAACTGCTATATGCCGTGCTGCAGCGCAAGAAAGCGGCTGTCGAAGCGGTGGTCGACGGGTACGCCGACGAACTCGACTATCTTGGCGTCGACACTGCCCCGTTGGCCGAACCGGCCGGTCGCGATCCCTTGGCGGTGGCGGTCGTTGCCGAAGATCTCGCGAAGGCGCTCGCGGCGTACCGACCGGTGCGGTCGCAAGCAGATTCACGCGATGGAGAGAAAAAGCGCGCCGTTCTGCGCAGCCGTTGCGAGGAGGCGGTGCTGAAGCTGGTTGCCGACTGGGAAGCGTTGCCCAAGGACGTGTTCGTGCCTGCGCCGGGGCGGACGACGATACCCCGCCGCCGGTTGATGCCGGTCGTTTGACCGAGGAACTCGGAGAGACCAAGGCCGAACTCGCGCGCCTGACGGCCGGCCATGCGAAACTGCGCGAAGAACATGAGCAGGCGAGCGAAGCCAACCGGGGGCTGCGTCTGTCCCGGGAGCAGCTCACCGGGGAGCTCAGCGAGTTGCGCGCCGAACTCGACCAACGCCGGCAAGCCGAGGAGCGCTGGCGGGTCGCCTACGTCGAGGCCCGGAAGTCGCGCTCCGCCCAGGGAGACGCGTTGCCGGAGGTCGCGACGGTCAAGGATGCGGTGGATCTCGCCGAGCACGCCTTCGGCGACGAACTCGTCGTCGCCTTGAACGGCAAGTCGGACCTCGGCATTCCCTTCGCCAAGCCAGCGGAAGTGTTCGACGCGCTGGCCTGGCTCGCAACCTGCTACCGCCGGCCGGGCTCGCCATCCATTGCCGAAGCCTGTCCCGGCTGGTTCCACAAGCCCGACCAGACAGGCACCACGATGGGCCGTTTTCGGCAATGGTACGAGACCTCGTTCGGTGGGCGGAACTTCGAGGTGTCCAACCACATCGGCAAGGGAGCGTCGTTCGACCCGAAGAGCACCATCCGAATCGGTTTCGCCTGGGACGACCAACTCGGTCGCGTCGTCGTGGGTTTCGTCGGTCGCCATCAACGCACGAGATGACGACCTTCCACCGCAATCCCATCCTGAACTCCCGATATGAAGTGCCTGTCTGGAACTGGGTTTTCGACGGATCCCGTCACACCACGGATCCACGGACTTGCTTCATGAAAGGGAGCCGGTCCTCGCTGTTAGAATCCTGAACGGCCCTTCTTACTCGCAGTGGACATCGGCATGCAGAGGATGACTCTCACCCTTATCGGGTTATTGCTTCTACTGGCTGGGTGCGACGAGTTCCTACCGCCCCCAACGATTACGGTCCCGGACAACTTCGAGCCTGACGAACAATGGATCTGCTCGGCACCCGGCCGGAGTTCCCGTGCGCCCAACATGGCTGTCAGCTTGTTGGCAGATTTCGATGCAGGTGTCGGGTCAATAGAAATTGGTGGGTCTGCTGCGACCGCCGAATACACAAAGTTTGAAATCGAAGGTCTTGATAGGCGATGGGATTGGTGTCCTCGGAGTGACGGTTTGAAGTGCGCTTTTACCATCGATCCTACAGGCGATGGGAGGTACTACAAGTTCGCGCCGGGAGAAAAAAAGGCCAAAGCGTCCGGGCTGTACAAGTGCAGCACTGTTGAGGCGCGGAAGGCAGAACATTCCGTTCATCGGGGGCCCAGAATCAATCGGAGTACACCTTAGTCCAGCCGCCGGACTGTCCAAGGAACCAGGACCACCTCACGAGACGAGGAAAGCCGACCGCGGAACGCAAACGGAGTTCGCCTTCGATGCCGACATCCCAAAGGCTTGCATCGGCCAACCAGCAACACGAGCTGACTGCCCTGATCGCCCGCCTGCGGCAGGAACTCGCTGCCTGGTGGGCATTGCCGGACGAACTGGGGGGTGTGACGGGCATCGCTACACCCGGGCGCCGATGAACACTGGCACGAAATGGTATCCCGGATCCTCCATCAGGTCGGCTTGGGAGATGACTCTGTCCACGAACATCGCGTTCAGCCGCGCTGCGTCGGGCGTAGTCGCGTCGACCAGCACCTCGTGCAGGAACGAACCAGGTTCCTTGGCATCTTCCCAGGTTGCGGTTGCCGCCGTACGGACATGATCGTTGCGCTGCCGGGACTCAGCACGCTCGCACGGCGGTAGCTCGGACATGATGCCGAGCAGACGCTGCACGCTACCCTCGGTGAAGACGTTCGATTCCACCGCGTTCGCAAGTCGTGTCATCCAGGGGGTGAGAGGATGCGGGGTGTCGGGAGCAAGCGCGTTCCATCGCTCGCACAGCCGCCGACCGTCGGCGAACCGCCCGGCGTGCGCCGAGAGCTTAATCGCGTGTTCGAGAAAGGACTTGTCGTCTGGAGCCCGGTCGTGTGCGGTCGACACCTCCTCGTAGGCGACCTGCAATTCCTCGACGTTCGAGAGCGCGACGGCGTAGTTGTTGTGCGTCCTCGCCGCGTCCAAGTGCTGCAGCGCAATGCGGAAGTGATGGCGAACCCGATCGAGGTCCCACCGCAGCGACGCGACGCCCCCGAGCACCGTGTGGGCACCAACTACATCGGCGTGCATGAGCTGTTGCGCTTCCTGCTCCAGTCGGCGCAGAACTACGTCATTGGCGGTGCCGACCTCGCTGGCTTGGGAGAGGCGATCAACCAGCCGGCGGGCCTTGGTCTGCGGCAATGGTGTGTAGGGGGCCACGGTCTCGACTGATCGAGTTGGTGAACTGCGAGCCTACCATGCTCGGCGCCCCCGCTGAGGTGTGGACGAGCGTGTGGGGGATGCACGGCAGATCCGGTGAAGGCCGTAGCGGTGACCCTTTGCTGGTTGCTCTTCCTCGATCACGGACGATGTTGCATGTGGCTGGCACGGGCCGCCAACAAAAGTGGCCCTTGCGGTACCTCGTTGGTCTGCGGATCGTAGGGGCGACCTAACGTGTCCTCGCGGTTGGCCGGTGGTCAGGCAACAAGGCCCGCATGCGGTAAGCTCAACGCCCATGGACGCCGGAAGCTTCCACCGCAGCCCCATCCTGAACTCCCCCTATGAAGTGCCCGCTCGGCACTGGGTTCTCGACGAGTCCCGACAGCCCACCGACAAGGTCGGTAAAGGTCGACGTGGTGTGTCCTTCATTTCACCGATACCCAAGCCGAGGAAAGCCGGACGCGGCATCCAGATGCAGCTCGACTTCGATGACGACAGCCAAGGGCTTGCAACGGCCAACCAGCAATACGAACTGACAGCCCTGATCGACAGCCTTCGGCAGGAACTCGCTGCCTGGCGCGCACTGCCGGAGACGAATTGGCGCGTAACGCCGGAGACGGGTCGACTGCTTAAGCATTGGCGCCACCATTCGTTCGGCGGGATCCGGCCTTTTTTCTGTCAGATCGAAGCGGTCGAAACCGCCATCTGGCTTACCGAGGTCGCCCCGGGACTCGGCAACCAAGGGCGACGCTTCCTGGATAGGATCGAGGAGGCAAGCAAACAGGCCAACCCCGGCCTCTCTCGCCTAGCTCTGAAACTCGCCACCGGTGCAGGCAAGACCGCCGTGATGGCCATGCTGATTGCGTGGCAGACGGTGAACGCCGTGCGCCGCCCGAACAGTCCGCGCTTCACCCGAGGCTTTCTCGTCGTCACGCCCGGCATCACCATTCGGGACCGTCTGCGCGTCCTGCAGCCCAACGATCCGGATAGCTACTACTTGAGCCGCGAGTTGGTGCCCCCCGACATGGCCCGCGATTTGGATCGGGCGAAGATCGTCATCACCAACTACCACGCGTTCCAGCGGCGGGAGACGATGGAACTGGCGAGGGGCAATCGTGCGCTGCTCCAGGGTCGCGGCGAGGAGCTCGCGACGCGCGAGACGGAAGGCCAGATGCTCGCGCGTGTCTGCCCCGGTCTGATGTCCATGAAAGGCGTCCTCGTCCTCAACGACGAAGCCCACCACTGCTATCGCGAGAAGCCCGGCGAGGGCGACGAGGGCAAGCTGACCGGCGACGACCGCAAGGAGGCCGAGAGCAACCGCGAAGCGGCCCGGGTGTGGATTTCCGGCCTCGACGCCGTGCAGCACAAGCTGGGTGTGAAACGCGCGATCGACCTTTCCGCCACGCCTTTCTTCCTGCGCGGCTCCGGCTATGCGGAGGGCACGCTCTTCCCGTGGACAGTCAGCGACTTCTCACTGATGGACGCCATCGAGTGCGGCATCGTCAAGCTGCCGCGGGTGCCGGTTGTGGACAACGTGCCGGGTGCCGAAATGCCGATGTTCCGGAACCTCTGGGAGCACATCGGCAAGAAGATGCCGAAGCGACGGGGCGGCGCGACGCTTGACCCCATGGACCTGCCGAGCGAACTGCAGACGGCCTTGGAAGCCCTCTACGGCCACTACGAGAAGACGTTCAGCCTCTGGGAGCAGGCAAGCGTCGACGAGCCGCCGTGCTTCATCGTCGTCTGCAACAACGTGGCGACATCGAAGCTGGTCTACGACTACATCGCGGGTTTCTATCGTGAGGACGAGAATGGTAGCCGGACGTTCCATAACGGGCGTTTGGAACTGTTCCGCAATTACGACGCAGCGGGCGACGCTCTACCGAGGCCCCGGACGCTGCTCATCGACAGCCGCCAGCTCGAGTCTGGCGAAGCGCTCGATAAGGGCTTCCGGACGGCCGCTGCGGACGAAGTCGAGCGTTTCCGCCGCGAAATCGTCGAGCGCACTGGTGACCGTGCCCAAGCCGAGAGGATCACCGAGCAGGATCTGCTGCGCGAAGTGATGAACACCGTCGGCAAGCCAGATCGTCTGGGCAGCGGCATCCGTTGCGTGGTCTCCGTCGCCATGCTCACCGAGGGCTGGGACGCGAACACGGTCACCCATGTGTTGGGCTTGCGAGCATTCGGAACGCAACTCCTCTGCGAGCAGGTGATCGGTCGCTCGCTGCGCC
>JAPOYW010000287.1:0-1375 GCA_026706425.1 Gammaproteobacteria bacterium | reverse complement strand
CGCCGCCAATCCTACGAACTGAACGAGCGGGGGCTCTTCAACGCCGAGTACGCCGACGTGTTCGGCATTCCCTTCGACTTCACCGCCAAGCCGGTGATCGGCCCGCCGCAAAGGCCACCGCAGACCGTGCAGGTGAAGGCGCTCTCGCCGGAGCGCGACCACGCCGAAATCCGCTTTCCAAGGGTGGCCGGCTACCTGACCGAGTTGGGGAACGACAAGCTCGAAGCCGCGTTCACCGCAGACTCGCGGCTCGAACTCACGCCCGTGCTCGTGGGCCCGACCATCACCCACAACCAGGGCATCATCGGCGAAGGGCACGACCTGACAGTCGACCATCTCGATCAGGTCCGGCAGTCCACCGTGCTCTACGAGCTCACCAAACGCCTGCTCTTCACGCACTGGCGGGATGCCGACGGCGACCCCGAACTGCATCTCTTCGGCCAGTTGAAACGAATCGCCCGGCAGTGGCTCACCGATTGCCTGGTGTGCAAGGGCAACACCTACCCCGCGCAGTTGATGATCGCCGACCTAGCGGACCGGGCCTGCGAGAAGATCGCCGTCGCCGTCACCCGTGCGCAGCTCGCGGACCAGCAGCCGGTGAAGGCCATGTTGGATCCCTACAACCCCACCGGCTCGACGGGCCACGTCAACTTCACCACGTCCCGCACGCAGCGCTACGAACCAGACAAGGCGAAGGGCCGCTGCCACCTCAACTGGGCCATTCTCGACAGCACCTGGGAGGGCGAGTTCTGCCGCGTGCTGGATTCCCACCCGAAGGTGCTGGCCTGGGTGAAGAACCGGGCCTTGGGCTTCGAGGTGCCGTACCGGCTTGGCGGCGTGCCGCGAAAATACGTGCCGGACTTCATCGTGCTGATGGACGACGGCGGCGGTGCGGACGACGCGCTGCATCTGGTCGTGGAGGTGAAGGGCTTCCGCGCCGACGACGCCCAGGCGAAGAAAGAAGCCATGGACACCTACTGGATTCCCGGCGTGAATGCCCACGGTTGCCATGGCAGGTGGGGTTTCCTAGAGCTGCGCGATCCGTTCGACATGGAGGTCGAATTAGACAGGGTAGGTCGAAGCCAGCGCCGGGCCTTCGCCGATCCCGTGACCCGTGACGAAGCCTTGCGCCTGCTGCGATCGCACAAAGTCATGCTCGCGGAGAAGTTCGGCATCGCCGAACTGGCTTTGTTCGGATCGGTAGCGCGCAACCAGGCGAAAGTCGGCAGCGACATCGACGTTCTCGTCGGCTTCCACGAGACGCCGGCCTCCAGCGCCTTGTCCGGTGCGGAATCCTACCTGGAGAGCATCTTCGGGCGGCGCATCGACCTCGTGACCCGCAAGGAACTGCGGTCGGAGTTCCGCCCCTTCGTCG
>JAPOYW010000302.1 GCA_026706425.1 Gammaproteobacteria bacterium | reverse complement strand
CACCCCGTATCTCTTCTTCACGTCCGGCGCCGGAGAGCATTTGCACCCTCGACGAGCCCAGGTTGGAGGTCATCACGAGCACCGCGTTGCGGAAATCCACGGTGCGACCATGCCCATCCGTCAGGCGGCCGTCGTCCAGAACCTGAAGGAGAATGTTGAAGACGTCCGGATGCGCCTTCTCGATCTCGTCCAGAAGGATCAACGAATAGGGACGCCGCCGGATTCGCTCCGTCAACTGGCCCCCTTCCTCGTATCCCACGTAACCGGGCGGGGCGCCGATCAGCCGTGCCACCGTGTGCTTTTCCATGTATTCGGACATGTCGACGCGAACCATGGCGTCCTCGGTGTCGAAGAGGACCTCCGCGAGCGCGCGGCAGAGTTCCGTCTTGCCGACCCCGGTGGGTCCGAGGAACAGGAAACTACCATTCGGTCGATTCGGATCCGCGAGCCCCGCACGGGCCCGGCGAACGGCGTTCGCGACGGCCGTCACGGCTTCGTGCTGTCCAACTACGCGGGCATGCAGCGCCTCTTCGAGCTTGAGAAGCTTGTCGCGCTCGCCGCCGAGCAACTTGGTGACCGGCACACCCGTCCACTTGGAGACGATCTCCGCGACCTCCGCGTCGGTTACCCGGTTGCGCAACAGCACGTTGTCGCGGCCATCGCTCGCAGCCGCATCGGCCAATCGCTTCTCCAGTGCGGGGATGCGTCCGTTCTGGAGTTCCGCCATCTTCGCGAGATCGCCCGCCCGGCGGGCCGTCTCGAACTCCAATCGGGCCGCATCCAGGGATTCCTTCACCTGCTGGGCATCGCTCACGCTGGCCTTCTCGGCGGTCCAGACCTCATCGAGATCGGCGTATTCGCGCTCGAGCTCCGCAATGGTCTCCTCGAGCCCCTCGCGGCGCTGGGCCGACGCATCGTCCGGCTCGTCCTTCAAGGCTTCCAGCTCGATCTTGTGCTGGATCAGCCGGCGTTCGAGACGATCCATCGGCTCGGGCTTCGAGTCCATTTCGACCCGGATCCGGCTCGCCGCTTCATCGACCAGATCGATCGCCTTGTCCGGCAGTTGCCGACCGCTGATGTAGCGATGCGAGAGCCGGGCCGCCGCGACGATGGCCGGATCGGTGATGTCTACGCCGTGGTGCAGTTCGTAGCGCTCCTTCAACCCGCGCAGAATCGCCACCGTGTCCTCGACGCTGGGTTCGTCGACCTGGACTTGCTGGAAGCGTCGCTCCAGGGCCGCGTCCTTTTCGATGTGGAGGCGGTACTCGTCGAGGGTCGTGGCACCGACGCAGTGCAGTTCGCCTCGCGCCAAAGCGGGCTTCAGCATGTTGCCGGCATCCATGGATCCCTCAGCCTTGCCGGCGCCCACGACGGTGTGAAGTTCGTCGATGAACAGGATGACGTTGCCTTCCTGCTTGCCGAGTTCGGTCAGCACGGCCTTCAGGCGTTCCTCGAACTCCCCCCGGAACTTCGCGCCGGCGATCAATGCACCCATATCGAGTGACAGGATGCGCTTTTCCTTGAGCCCCTCCGGTACCTCCCGGTCCAGAATGCGCTGGGCGAGACCCTCGACGATGGCGGTCTTCCCCACGCCGGGTTCGCCGATCAGCACCGGATTGTTCTTGGTCCGCCGTTGCAGGACCTGGATGGTCCGGCGGATCTCGTCGTCGCGGCCGATGACCGGGTCGAGCTTGCCCGACTCCGCGCGGGCCGTTAGATCAACGGTGTACCGGTCCAGGGCCTCCCGGTTCTCCTCGGCGTTCGCGTCGCGAACCGTTTCCCCGCCCCGGGCAGCGTCGACGGCTGCCGTAAACCGACCGGCATCGAAGCCTGCAGCCCGGAGGGCGTCTCCAGCGCCTCCGGAACCGGCGCCAAGCGCCGCCAGGACAACTTCGGCGGACAGGAACTCGTCGCCTCGCCGTTGCGCCTCCCTGTCGGCCAGGT
Source organism: Gammaproteobacteria bacterium (assembly GCA_026706425.1). Lineage (GTDB taxonomy): Bacteria > Pseudomonadota > Gammaproteobacteria > Pseudomonadales > Azotimanducaceae > VXYL01. Next base: position 11,927 of record JAPOYW010000302.1, on the reverse strand, counting down.
TCAGGATCCTGGCGAGTTCCGAAGAGACAGCCACCTCGCCCGTCGGTCGCCCGATCCGCGGCAGGTCGTCGATTCGACGCCGGACGTCCGCCGCCAGGGCTTGGAGGTCGACACCGGCAACCCCGAGCAGCGTGGCGCTGCCGCCGTCGTCCAACAACGCCCCAAGCAGGTGGAGCGGTTCCACCGCTGCGTGGTCGCGCCCTACGGCCAGCGACTGGGCTTCGCCGAGTGCGGTTTGCAGGCGCGTGGTGACTCGGTCGTTTCGCATCCTGGTGTTTCTTGCCGTCGTTACCCTCTAAGTGCGTCCGCACCGCCGAAGTTCAATGGTTCGTGGCTTGCCACCGGCACCGGACGGCGGAGCTGCGCGGACCAGCCGCAGCGGAGCGCCAATAGGGGGATTCGGCACAGCGCTGAACGGTTACCGACATGGCGTCGGTGCTTCGCCAGCGAACGGCACCCGACACCCCGGTGGACACGATGTGGCTGCGCTGGTCCCGGTACCGGGCAACGACACGCGGATGCGGATGTCCGAAGTGGTTGTCGAACCCGGCGGCCACGATCGCGAACTTCGGCCTTGTTGCGGCCACCAATGCCCGCGTCGACGAGGTCGCGCTGCCGTGGTGCGGCACGAGGAGCACGTCCACGGGCGGCACCTCGAGCCGGTATTCGACGATTGCCTCGATGTCGCCGGTCAGCAGGACCCGTTGCAATCCGGCCTCGATCAACACGACGCACGAGGCGTTGTTTCCCGTGAACCGGTGGTCGTCGGCCGGGCTCAATACCGTGAACGACACGCCGTCCCATTGCCAGCCGGATCGGGCCTGGCAGGGTTGCGCCTCTATCCCCGGGACCCTCTCCCCGGCGAGCACCTCGCCAACGGTCATTCCGGCCAGCACGGACCTTGCGCCGCCGACGTGATCCACGTCCCCGTGGCTGAGAACCAAACGGTCGATACGGGGCCAGCCGCGCCCGCGGACGGCCGGCAACACGACGCCGGTACCCGTGTCGCGCCCGGACGGGAACATGGGTCCCGTGTCGTAGACCAGGGTGTGATTCGCCGTCTCCACCAGAACCGCGGTGCCCTGGCCCACATCGAGGACCGTGACGTCCAGGTGTCCCCACGGCAATGCCGGACGGGGCAGCAGCAGGACCATGGCTGCGGTGGATACGAGCAGTGCACGCGCCAGCCTCGACGTCGGCGTGAGGCCCACCGCCGCCGTCACGACGATCCACGCCAGCCAACCGTCTTGGGAAGCCACGTAGATCGGCGCAATCCGGTCGGCGGACCCCAGTACCGTTTCGAGTACCTGCACGACGAAGTCGGCGGCCGTGAGCAGCCAGGGTCCGACCGGCGTGGCGATCAACGCGACACCGGCCAGGGCCAGCGGCACCAGGAGCAGGGTCACCGCCGGTACGGCGACAAGATTCACCCCGATACCAAGCGGGTGGACCAACCCGGTGATGCCGGTGGTCGCCGGCACGAACATCGTTGCGATCGCGAGTTGGGCGACCACCGCCGAGATCAGCCAGGAACGCCGCCGGGGACGCGGGACGAAGAAGCCGAGCAGCACGGCCACCGCGCCAAACGACAACCAGAAACCGGAGCTCAAGGGGGCCATGGGATCGATCGCGAGAACCACGGCAAGGGCAAAGGCGAACGCCGCCGAAGGTGCCGACGACCGCCCGGCGAGCAGTGCCACCATGCCAGCGAGGGACATGGCGAAGGCCCGCACCAGCGACAATCCGCCCCCGGCTATCACCACGTACGCGCTTGTCAACACCAAGGCCGAGACAACTCCCGTGGCCCGCGACGGCAACGTCGTGATCGCCCCGACGGCCCGCCCGGCCATGAAACCCAACGCCGTGACGACACCCACGTGCAAGCCGGAAATGACCAGCAGATGCATGGTGCCGGTGCGGCGGTAGAGATCGACCTTGTCCCTCGGAATCGCGCCCTTGTCGCCGAGGGTCAATGCCGCGAGAACCCCGCCGTGGACGAGGGGCAACCGCGCCAGGCCGTCCCGCAGTTCCTGTCGAACCGCGCCGAAGGGATGAACCACACGTGCGGAAGCTCCGAGGCGGCGGCCATGGACCACGTAGCCCGTCGCCGCTAGCTTGTCTCGCGCGAACCAGGCCTCGACATCGAATCCATGGACGTTGGCACCGGCCCGGGGAGACTTCAGGCGCACTCGGAGCGACCAGCGTTCGCCGCTGCGTAGCGATGGCCCGTCGAGCCACATCAGCCGGAGCGGGCCACGGAGCTCGCAAGTCGCCGAGTCGGGTGCGAATACGAAGCGCCGGGTGGCGGTGCCTCGGCTATGGTCCTCGGACGGCAATCCGGCGATACGTCCGGTTACCGAGGCCTCCGCGCACACCGGCTCGATCCGGCGGTCGAGCGCGTCAAGTCCGTGGAGGGCACCCCAACCAAGCCCGACCAGAGCCGCCCCGAGGACACGAACCCGGGGCGCCGGGGCGATAGCGACACCGGCACACAACCAACACGCCCACAGCGACAGGACCGCTGCGGGCAGCCAATGCGCAGCCACCGCGCCGAACGAAAAGCCAAGCGCCGCGTTTCGGATGGCCATCGGCCCTCCGCTACCCGGCATAATGGCGCCTCTCGCCACCACCTTCGCGCCTCATGCGAAACCACTGGATCACCAAGTATCTGCCGACGCGCGAATCCATTCGTGCGCAAAAAGCCCTTTGGCCTGTGCGACATCTGCTTCAGCACCCCGAGTTGTGGCACTTGCACCGGCGCTCGGTGGGGGGCGCGTTCTTCATCGGCCTGTTCTGCGCCTTCATGCCCGTGCCTTCCCAGATGGTCCTCGCCGCGCTCCTGGCCTTCGCCGCGCGCTGCAACCTGCCGATCGCCGTGGCGTTGGTGTGGATCAGCAATCCGCTGACCATCGGCCCGATGTTCTATTTCGCGTACAAGCTCGGGGCATGGCTGCTCGACGTCGAATTGGTCAACGGACCTTGGGAGCTCTCCTGGCAGTGGTTCGGATCCCAGTTCGCGGCCATCTGGTGGCCCCTCACTCTCGGCTGCCTCGTCTGCGGATGGGTCAGCGGCCTGACCGGTACCGTGGTGTCACGCCTGCTCTGGCGTTTCCATGCCATCCGCCGGTGGCGTCGGCGTCGTGCCCGACGGGCCCTGAGACGCGTCAAGTCCACCGGCACGGGATAGGCCCGTCCCCTACGCCGCGTGCAGGGCCTCGGCGGGGTTCTCTGCCGCCGCCTTGAATGCGGGCCGCAGGACGGCCGCCAAGCTGAGCCCCAAGGAAACGCCGACGACTGCCAGCAAGTCGGACCACGCGAGGTGCGAGTGGATCCGATCGAAATACGTTCCCTCGATCACGCTCGCGCCGACGAGCCCTTCGAAGAACGAGACGACCGCATCGGCGTTGGCCGCCACGGCGATCCCGCCCGCCAAACCCACCGCCACCCCCAGAACAGCGACGCTGAAGCCCTGCAGGAAGAACACGCCCACGAGCAGGCGGCGGGAGGCCCCCATGGTCGCCAGCATGGCGATGTCGCTCCTCTTGTCGTTGACCAGCATTGCCTGGCCCGAGACGATGTTCAGGGAAGCTATGGCGACGATCAACGCCAGCAGGGCGAACATGATCGCCTTCTCGATCGCGACGGCACGGAACAATTCGCCGTATTCGTCCGTCCAGAAACGTACCGCGATGCCGGATCCCAACACGGCGCCGATCCGCTCCGCCAGCCGCGGTGCGTCCAGGGGGTCGGCGAGCTGCAATCGCCAACCGTCCAACCCGGCATCGGCGAGTCCGCGTTCGACGATGTCCTCGCGCCGGGCGACCGCCAATGCCGCATCCGGTTGCGCCCGTAGCTCGAAGGTCCCCGCGAGTGTGAAGCGCTCGATCCGCGCTCGCACACCGCCCGATGACGCCACGGGAATCATCAGGCGTACCGTGTCGCCAACCCGCAATCGCAGATCCCGTGCCAGCGCCGCCCCGAGGACGACACTGCCCGGGGTCGCGACCAGGTTCTCGAGCGCCTGCCCCGCCAGGACGCGAGGCAATTCGTGCGCATCGGCCATGTCGACGGCGGCCAAACCGATGAAAGCCACGCCGCCGTAGCGTGTCGCCATCGCCTCGGCCTCATACAGCCGCATCACGCTGCTCACGCCGTCGATGGCTTCAAGGTCCGCGATCGGCGGATCGCCTTCGTATTGAAAGAAACCGTGGGGAACGGCGCTCAGAATCCGTCCCGTCATCTCGCGATCGAAGCCGTTCATGATGCCGAGCACAACGGTTAGGATCAGGACGCCCAGAACGAGACCGGCGAACGATACCCAGTTGATGAACGTGGCGTAGCCGTGGCTACGCGCCAGCAGGTAGCGGCGGGCGATCCACAGCGCTGTTCGGACTTCCGCCATCAACGAAGCTGGGTCGACTTCCCGACCGTGCTCAACACGCCGTCCAGCAAGGCGAACGCCTTGTCGCCCTGGGCGGCGAGATCCGCGTCGTGGGTAACCACGATGAACGACGTACCGGTGGTCCTGACGAGATCCGACATCACCGCCACCACGCCCTCGGCGCTTTCCCGATCGAGGTTGCCCGTCGGCTCGTCGGCGAGCACGATCGCCGGTTGTGTCGCCAGCGCCCGCGCCACCGCGACGCGTTGGCGTTCGCCGCCCGACAACTGGTGCGGTCGATGCCCGAAGCGCTCGGCCAGACCGACCTCCGCGAGCAAGTCCCTTGCCCTGTCCGCGGCCTGCGCGAAACGCGCACCGCCCAGCAGCAAGGGCATCGCGACGTTCTCCAACGCGGAGAACTCCGGCAGGAGATGATGCAGTTGGTAGACGAATCCCATGCGCCTATTGCGGATCCGCGCCCGTTGGGCCGGGCTCGCCCCTGTCAGCGTCTGGCCCATGACCTCCACCGAGCCTTCGTCCGGATCCGTCAGCCCAGCAAGGATGTGCAGCAACGTGCTCTTGCCGGCACCCGAGCGGCCGACGACTCCCACCCACTCCGCCGGCGAAACCGACAGGTCGATGGCACGCAGGACGACCAGGCGCTGGCCGCCCTGCGCGAATGCCTTGCTAACACCCTTGGCAACGAGGGCAGCCATTCCGCTATTCATGCTGCAACACCTCCGCCGGGTTCAACCGCGACGCCCGCCAAGCGGGAAAGAGAGTCGCTGCGAGGCCCAGCACCAATGCGGTAACTACCACCCGGGCCACATCCGCCACGGCGTACTCCACCGGCAAAGAGGTAATGAGGTACTCGCCCATCAGCGGCGTGCCGAAAAGATCCTCGAGCCAGGGAAACCCGGCTTCGGCGACCGTCCCGAGTCCGATCCCGGCGCCCACGCCGAGGCCGATGCCTACCACCGCGATCACGGTGCCCACAACCACGAACGCGCCGACGGCGAGGCCGGAACGACTCCCCATGGTGCGCAGGATGGCGATGTCGCCGCGCCGTTCGTTGACGATCATGACGAGGCTCGACACCAGGTTGAAAGCCGCCACCGCGACCAGCAGCGACAGCAGCAGGAAGAGCATGTTCTTGGTGTAGCGGATCGCGGCGTAGAGATTGCCGTAGGTGTCCATCCAAGTTCTCGCGCCAAATCCCTGCCCGGCCAGTTCTCCCGCTATGCGCGCCCGTACGGTTGCCGCTTCCAGGGCGTTGGTCGCCTTCACGTGGAACTCCCTGTCGAGCACGCCGGCCCGCTGGAGCTTGCCGGCATCCTCCCGGTTCAGGTAGGCGGACATCCGGTCGAGTTGCGAGGCCGTGTTCACCACGCCCGCCACCCGGAGCGTTTTCTGTCTTGCGAATACGCCCACCGGGGTAACCGTGGTCGCCGGTAGAACCACGGTGAGTTCGTCCCCGGCGACCGCGCCAAGCCGATCCGCCACCTGTTCCCCGAGCAGAATCTCGAAACCGGCCGCCTCGGGCATTCGCACATCCCGACCGACCACGAATTCCTCGATCCGGGACACCTCGGAATAGGCCACCGGATCGAATCCGATCAAGTTGACGCCGACGACCCGGTCCGCCTTCACCAACAAGCCACGACCCTGCACCACCGCCGCGGCACCGGACACTCCCTCGATGTCCCGAATCGTCTCCAAAAGTCCATCGCTGTCGTCGACCGGTCTAAGGGATGCGAGCCTGATGTGCGGCACGACGCCCAGGACCCGGTCGTTCATTTCGCGTTCGAAACCCGCGACCACGGCCTGCACGAAAACGAGAATGGCCACCGACACCGCCAACCCGCCGACGGCCAGGGCGCTGACGAAGGTAATGAAGCCGCGTCGCGAGCGCGCGTAGCGAATCCCGATGTTGACGGCCAGCGGACGGAACATGACTATCGGATCGAAAATACGCGGCAAGTGTACGGGATACGACCGCGCGGGCGGACGCCGCCTGATTGCCTCGCGACCCCGTGCGATTGCGTTCAGCCGCCTTCCAGATAGGGAACCATGGCCGGGCTGTGGAACATCTCGAAACCACCGTCCGCGCGGACGACGAACAGCGCGGCGAGGCCCATCTCACCGGCGAACCCGCGGGCTTCGACCTCTCCCATGACAAGCATTGCGGTTGCGTACGCATCCGCCATCATGGCCGTATCGGCGACGACGGTGACCGAGGCAAGGCGGTGGCGCACCGGATACCCGGTACGCGGGTCGATGACATGCGAAACCCTGACTCCATCGGACTCCCGGTACTGCCGGTAGTCGCCGGATGTTGCTAGGGCATCAGTCTCGAACAACAGGGTCGTCACGTTGTCCTGCCCCGAGGGCGACTCCACCCCGACCCGCCACGGCCCGCCGCCGGGCGCATTCGCCCGAGTCCTGATCTCGCCGCCGAACTCGATGAGGTAGGCCCGGCAACGGGCGTCGTCCAGCAGACCGGCAAGACGATCCACCGCGAAGCCCTTGGCGATGCCCGAGAGATCGAGCGTCGCCGGCCGGAGTTTCTCGAGCGTGGGCGGATCGCGGTTGTGCGCGACACGGCGGTAGTCCACCGAGCGCAGGGCTTGCGCCACCTCCTTGTCCACGGGAACGCGCCGCGCCGCGTCCGCGCCGAATCCCCATAGCGCCACCAACGGCGCGACCGTGGCATCGAAGGCGCCACGCGTCTGCTCGGAGACGACGAAGGCGGCATCCACCACATCGACAAGCTCGGGCGAAACCGGCCGTGCTACACCGATGGGACCCCGGTTGAAGCGGGACAGCTCCGAGTTGGCATCGTAGGTGGACATCAGGGCACTTAGCCGGGCCAGCTCCGCATCGATCCGATCATTGGCCAGCGAACCGGGGCAATCCGCCTGAATCGAATAGGTCGTTCCCATGGCGTTCCCGGTGGCGCGTTCGAAACCACATCCCGCGGACATCACCGCGAACGTTGCCGCCCACAGGACGGCCATGGCGAGTTGCCCCGTTTCGCGCCGGCTCGATCCACGCATGGAACGAGTGTACGGCTTGCGGGCAGTCAGAGAACATTGCCCATCGGAATGAGCAGCGGAACTAGGAGCAACGCGATCCCCGGAACCGCAATGCGGCGGACGGAACATCGCCCCTTTCGATACGGTGCCGAGTTGCGTTTCCCACCCTTCGACCACCGCGCCTCGTTTTTCTGGGGACCGGCGCCGTGGACGAAGCGTGGAAAACGCGCCGCCTTCGGGCGCGGGCCGGCGGCGGGTGCGCCGGTCGCGGGTTCCGCACCGGACGCGGGAGGCCATTCCCCGCGACTGCCCGGTGCTGGTCACCCTGCGCGTGCTCGACGACGTGCCGCCGCTGCGCCGGGCGGGCTTCGTGCGGGCGTTCCGGGAGTCGCTGCGCCGGGCCGCCGAGCGGCCCGGGTTCCGGGTCGTGCACTACTCGGTGCAGGACGACCACGCCCACTTCCTGGTGGAGGCGGACGACAAGCTGTGCCTCGCCAACGGCATGAAGAGCCTCGGGGCGCGTTTCGCGCGGTGCGTGAACCGGGTGTGCCGGCGCACGGGGCGGGTGCTGGCGACGCGCTTCCACCACGTCGTGAAGCGGACGCCGACGGAGGTGCGCAACGCCTTGGCGTACGTGCTGCTGAACGCGCGCAAGCACTACCGGGAGCGTCGCGGCCGGAAGCCGCCGGTGGTGCTGGACGGGGCGAGCTCTGGACTGTGGTTTGACGGGTGGGAGGGACGGTCGCCGCCGCGGCTTGGGAAGTACGCGGACGCGTTCCGGCGGTGCGAGGTGGCGGCGGCGCGGACGTGGCTGCTGGAGACGGGCTGGCGGCGGATCGGGCTGGTCGATCCGTCGGAGGTGCCGGGAAAGTGTCCGCGACGGCGGGCGAGAGCGGCTTAGTCCCTGTTTGGCAAGGGCACGGCGGTTGGCGGAGTTGTCCTCCACCCGAGTCGCGCCACCGGCGGACCGTCGCTACCCGCAACGAATCAGCCAGACACGCAAATGCAAAACCAGGCCAAAGCCAAGCCGAGGTCCCCTACGAGGTCCCCTTGACGCCCTTGACGGCCATCCAGCACTGTGGACACACTTGCTGGTCTTCGGTGCCGCCCTAGGCCAATGGCCATCCACGGCACCATCGCATCCAAAGGCCGCCAACAGACGCCAAGAAGGAACAGCCAATGCCCGAATTCTGCAAGGTCGACAAATCCGACCACATCATGACCGTCACCATCAACCGCCCCGAGCGCCTGAACGCGCTGCACCCGCCAGCGAACGCGGAACTCGGCGAGGTGTTCGACGAGTACGCGGACGACGCGGACATGTGGGTCGCGATTATCACCGGCGAAGGCCGGGGTTTCAGCGCCGGCAACGACCTGCGCTACCAAGCCGAGGGCGGGGCGCGCGTTGCCATGCCGAGGGGTTTCGGGGGCCTCACCTCCCGCTTCGACCTCACCAAGCCGGTCTATGCCGCGGTCAACGGCGTCGCGATGGGCGGCGGCTTCGAGATCGCGCTGGCCTGCGACATCATCATCGCTTCCGAAAACGCCATTTTCGCCCTCCCCGAGCCACGGGTCGGATTGGCTGCCCTGGCCGGCGGGCTGCAGCGGCTGCCCCGGCAGATCGGCGTGAAACGGGCGTTGGGAATGATCCTGACCGGTCGCCACGTGCCGGCCCAGGAAGGCTACGAACTCGGGTTCGTCAATGCGGTCGTGCCCCACGACAAGCTCATGGAGGAAACCCATCGCTGGGTGCAAATGACCTTGGAGTGCGCCCCCCTGTCGATTCGCGCGAGCAAGGACGTCGTCTATCGGAGCATGAGCATGGGGTCGCTGGAAGAGTCCATGGCCGTGCGCTATGAATCCGTGGCGACGCTGTCCGGAAGCGAGGACTTCATCGAGGGGCCGCGCGCCTTTTCCGAGAAGCGTCCGCCGAACTGGAAGGGCAAGTAGGCGGCTCAAACCCCAAGTCACCGGTGCCCGTTTGACGCGTCGATTCCTGCTGATCAACACCCTCGCCTTTTGCGGCGGATTCTCGATCATGTCGCTGGAGTTGCTGGGCGGGCGCGTCCTGGCACCCTGGTTCGGCAGCAGCATCTATGTCTGGGGCAGCATCATCACGGTATTCATGCTATCCCTCTCGGTCGGCTACTTCATCGGTGGCCGGCTGAGCCTGCACTCGCCGTCGCTCGCCAAGTTCGGGTGCATGTTCCTGCTGGCGGCGGCCATCCTGGTTCCGGTGATCTATCTGGCGGAACCCGTGATGATCTGGGTATTCGATCGGATCGAAGACCCCCGCTACGGGAGTTTGGCGGCGTCGCTCGTCCTCTTCGTTGCGCCCACGGTGGTACTCGGGATGATCTCGCCCTACTCGGTCCGGCTCCTGGTCCGGCGCAGGGAAGAATCTGGCAAAGTCGCCGGCACCTTGTATTTTGTGTCGACGCTCGGCAGCGCGCTGGGTACGCTGGCGACAAGCTTCTATTTCGTTCTCTGGTTCGAAATGGACACGATCATCGTCGTCCTTGCCGGGACACTGCTGCTGCTCGGCGCTCTGGGCATCTGTTGCCGTGGCCTCGACCGGCATGCATGACATCCGGTCCATCGCCTCCGCCATCCTGCTTGCTTGCGCGGTCGCGTCCGCCGGGGTCGCTGCCGACCAGCAGGTGCTGCACCGGGAACAATCGCTCTATCACACCATCCTGGTCGTGGCCGAACCGACACGGCTTTGCCTGAAGTTCAGCGTCCGCAACAACACGCGCAACCAGTCCTGCGTCGATCCACACGATTCGAAGCGAATGGTGTTCGGCTATACGCGCATGATGATGGCCGCGTTGCTGGTTGTTCCAGAGCCCGAAACCGTGCTGGTAGCCGGTCTGGGCGGCGGAACGCTGCCGACCGCCCTCGCTGCGCTATTGCCGGATGTCCGGATCGATGTCGTTGAAATCGACCCGGCCGTCGTGAAGGTGGCGCGTACCTATTTCGACTTCCAGGAGAACGAGCGCGTCCGGGTGCACATCCGGGACGCCCGGGTGTTCGTCAAGCGCGCTCTGCAACGGGGTCGGCAATACGATCTGGTCATCCTCGATGCCTACAGCGGTGACTACATTCCCGAACATCTCATGACCGCAGAGTTCCTCGACGAAACCCGAAAGTTGCTGGCACCGGGCGGTGCCGTAGTGGCCAACACCTTAGCCACATCCCAACTCTACGACCACGAATCAGAGACTTATCGACTTGTGTTCGGGGAGTTTTTCAATCTGCGTGTCAGCACGAGCAACAATCGGGTGATTCTCGCGACAAACGGTCCGCTTCCGAACAAGGCAACCCTGCGCGCCAACTCGCGGACGTGGCGCCCGGCCCTCGGTCCCTACGATGTGCCAATCACGTCCTATCCACGGCGCCTGTCAACGAAGGTCGACTGGGATCCGACGAAGCGTCCTCTCACCGACCAGTACTCGCCCGCGAATCTGCTGAAGGGAAGTCGTTGATGCGCCCGGCGGGCATCGACTGGTCGTTCCCCTATGCGTCGAAACGAGCCCCCGTGATGGCCCGCAACGTCGTAGCAACCTCACAGCCGCTCGCAGCCAGCGCCGGCATCGAAGCGCTAAGGAACGGCGGCAATGCGGTGGACGCCGCGCTTGCCGCGGCAATCTCCTTGACGGTGGTGGAACCGTGCAACAACGGCGTCGGCAGCGACGCATTCGCAATCGTCTGGGACGGCAACCGCCTAGTCGGGCTGAACGCATCGGGCCGTTCACCAGCGGGGTGGACACTGGACCGGTTCGCACATCACGACGAGATGCCGAAGAAGGGCTGGGATACAGTCACCGTGCCGGGCGCGGTCAGTGCGTGGGTAGCACTTTCCCGGCGGTTCGGTGCCCTGCCCTTCTCCGAGTTGTTCGGCGCGGCCATCCGCTACGCTCGGCATGGCTTCCACGTCGGTCACGAGACGGCAGCCGTCTTGGCACGCGCCGCCGACTCGTACAGCGACTTTCCGACCTTCCTCGAGCACTTTCTGCCCGACGGTCGGGCACCCGTCGCGGGCGAAGTCTTCCTGAATCCTGACTTGGCGGAAACCCTCGGTTCGATCGCCGAGACGGTAGGCGAGTCCTTCTACCGCGGCGAGCTGGCGGAACGGATGGAGACGGCCGCCCGTCTCGACGGGGGTGCGCTCCGACGCAATGACCTCGCTCAACATCGAGCCGACTGGGTCGAGCCGCTCCTGCAACCCTACCGGGGCGTGACGCTGGCGGAGATTCCGCCCAATGGCCAGGGACTTGCAGCCCAGGTCGCCCTGGCGATTCTCGGCCGTCTCGATGCCCACTGCGACCCTCCCGGCTCCGCCCGGTGGACGCACTTGCAGGCCGAGGCCATGAAGATCGCCATTCGTGCCGCGTTCGATCACTTCGCCGACCCCAATGCCATGCGCCTGGCGCCGGAGTCCCTGTTGGAACCCGGATCCATCGCCGCCGCGGCAGCCGGGATCACCGAAAGAGCGGCAACGGCGCCGCTCT
>JAPOYW010000574.1:9440-13975 GCA_026706425.1 Gammaproteobacteria bacterium | reverse complement strand
TCATTGGTCAAAGTCGCGATCTCGATGGTCGTGTCGAGGTTGCCGACCGCCGTTCCGTAGGACAGCTTCGTATCGGTGAATCCGTCGGTGCGCCAGCGCACGATCATCGACGAGGGAGTTCCCATCTGCAGGTACGGTCCCCGGACGACCGAGGGGTTAAGAGACTCGACGATCTTCACCAGGTTCATGTCAAAGCTCAGATCGGAACTCGTGGCGTTGACTTGGTGGACCTCCACCGCCAGCACGTTGTCGCCGTCGACCAGCGCGTCCGTGGACAGGGTGTAGGTGTGGAGACTCTGTCCGTCGTCGGAGGCGTTCATTGCGAATGTTTGGTAGCCGACTTCGCCGGCGGGCATGTTGGAGCGGACGATTTCGGTGCCGTTCAAATAGATGATCGCGCCGTCGTCGCGCCGCAGGTTGATCTCCAAGCCCGCGATTCCGGTACTGTCGACGTTGAAGTCGTGCCGGAAGTAGAAGGTCGTCCATGTAGTAGATCCCCCCTCAGGGCCGCGCGTGATGACGGTCGCCTCGTCGCCTTCGCCGAATCCCAATTGCGCGGGCCCGGAATCCCAGCCGGAGTCGTCGAAATCCGACTCGCGCCACGCCGTGCCCTGGTCGGTTCCGTCATCGAGATAGGACCACGTCGATCCCAGCGAGACGATGTCATTGGCACCCGGCGCGACCGCCAAGGTTTCGAGGGAGAAATCGAAACCGACGTCCGAGCTTGTCAGGCTGCTCTGGTGCACTTCGACCGCGATGACATTCGTTCCTGCAATCAAACCGGATGAGTCGAACTCGTGCTCGTGGAAGGAGTTGTCCTCGATTCCCGCTGATGCGAAGGTGTCGTAGGAAATCGTCCCGCCCGGCATGTTGGTTCGATAGACCTCGGTGCCGTTGAGATACACCACGGCACCGTCGTCGCGCAGGATGGCGAGTTTGAGTCCCGCGATGTCAGCCGGGTTGTCGACGGTGATCGAATGCCGGAAGTAGTAGGTGATGTGGCCGCTTTCGAGTACGGTCACCTCGCCATCACCGCCGAACCCGAGTCGCGCCGGACCCGATTCCCAGCCGGAGTCGTCGAAGTCCGTCTCCCGCCACGCCGTGCCCTGGTCACTCCCGTCGTCGAGATAGGACCAGGTCGAGCCCACCGAGATGAGTTCGTTGTCGGTGGTTTCGAGCGAAAGATCGAAACCCACGTCCGAGCTTGTCGCGCCGCTTTGGTGGACCTCGACCGCGATGACATTAGTGCCGGCCACCAGACCGGACGTGTCGAATGAGTGCTGGTAGTACGTGTCGTCTTCGGTCGCGGTCGATGCCAGCGTGTCGTAGGAAATCGTCCCGTCCGGCATGTTGGTTCGATAGACCTCGGTGCCGTTGAGGTACACCACGGCGCCGTCGTCGCGCAGGATGGCGAGTTTGAGTCCGGCGATGTCGTCCGGGTTGTCGACGGTGATCGAATGCCGGAAGTAGTAGGTGATGTGGCCGCTTTCGAGTACGGTCACCTCGCCATCACCGCCGAACCCGAGCCGGGCCGCACCCGACTCCCAGGCGGAGTCGTCGAAGTCCGTTTCGCGCCAAGCGGTACCCTGGTCGCTGCCGTCGTCCAGATACCGCCAGTCGGCACCCCGTGCAATCAGCTCTTCGCCGTAGGCGTTCGGCAATGCGAAGGCAAAGACGGTCAACGCCAGAGCCAACGCGGGAATTGAGGCCTGGCGGGTGTTGTTGGAGGCGGCTCGTTCTCTCATGGTGAGGTGTCCTTGTCCAAGTGGTCGGAGATGGTCTCGCGGAGCTCGGTCATCGCCGGCGTTGACCGCAAACGGGGCGGGAGGGAATTCATGGCCGCTTTCGCAAGCCGGAAGGCATCGAGCGCATCAGCTTGGCGTCCGATGGAAGCGAGAATCCTGCCCTTGTCGACGAGCCAGGATTCCTTTCGAGGCGCCTTCGCGAGCACATCGTCGATGCGTGCAATCGCCCCGGCGTGGTTGCCGCGTTCGAGTTCGATCTCGATCGCGAGTCCCTGCATCGTGAGGAGAGGTCCGATCGACGACATGCCCTCGTTTAGTCCCTCGATTGCGAGGCCGAGGTGGTGTGCGCCAGCGGCCCGGTAGGCCTTTGCGCGGGCGAGATAGTGGTCGGGAACGGCGACGGGCTGGGCGGCAATCGCCAGCGTGTACTGCTCGGCGGCCGCCACGTGCCGGCCTTGCCCGCCCAGCGTTTCCGCCAAGGCTGTATGGCCCGCGGCGCTTTCGGGCTCGGACTTGAGGTAGTGCAGCAGGGACGCTTCCGCTTCCGCCAGTGACCCGCTGCGAAGGTGGGTGAGTCCGCGCAGATAGTGGACCTGGTGATTGTCCGGCGACAGCGCGAACACCCGGTCTAGATCGGCGAGCGAATCCTCGAAGTGACCAAGTCGACGATGCGTTGCGGCGCGATCCAGCAGATGGGGAACGGAGTCGGGGTTTGCCTCGATCTTCTCATCAAGCAGAGCCAGGTACTCGTTGCGGTCTCCGTGCCCCGACGCGGCCGCGACGAATACCAACGCCGACAGCAATCCGACAAAGACCTTGAGAATCGATCGGAACCGAATCCTGGAAGCCGTCCATCGCGGCGATTTGGTCCTGGTTTCCCGGCCGGGCCGCGCCCGATATCGAATCATTCCCCTCCCCGACACGGGGGTCGCAACCTCAGCATCGGACCGCGAAGAATGGCCGCAAACGGCAACCGCGTCAAATCGCCCAAGAACCAACTAGGGGTGCGAACTGTAGCCGTTCAGGCGGGGACGGCGGTCCGCAAGAAGGTCCGTGCGCCGCGCTTGAGATTGTCGAAATGGACGAACAGCAGCGGCGTCAGGAGCAGCGTTATCGCCGTCGCGAACGTCAATCCCCCGATGATCGAACGCGCCATCGGCATGTAGCTTTCGCCGGAGCCGCCGATCCGCACATCGCCCACCGCCAACGGCAACAAGCCCGCGACGGTGGTCGCGGCGGTCATGAGGATCGGACGGAGGCGGTCGCGACCCGCCTGCACGATGGCCTCCTCGCGCGTGCGTCCCTCGCGCATGAGTTGGAACACGCGGTTCAACAACACGATGCCGTTGTTCACCACGATGCCGGCCAGGAGCACCATGCCGACCATGGCCATCTGGGTCAGCGGCGTATCGGTGGCCCAGAGGAATAGCATCACCCCCACTGCGGAGTAGGCAATGGAGAACAAGACCGCACTGGGGAAGAGTGCCGACTCGAAGAGGGCGCCCATCAACATGTAGACGAGCAGGATGGCGGCGCCGATCATGATCAGCATGTCGCGGAACTGCTCGGCCTCGTAGTCGAAGTCCCGGCCCATTTCCCAGCGGTAGCCGGTGGGCATCTCGAAGTTCCGCATCACGGCTTCGACACGCTGCCGGGCTTCCATCGGGGCGATTTGCCGGAGATCGAACTCCACGGTCGCTGCGGTTTCGCGGTTTTCCCGGCGGATACCGCCGAGGGCGGGCCGGAATTCCAGGTCGGCCACCGCTTCGAGCGCCACCGTGCCGCCGCTCGGCACGAAGATCGGCAGCCGCTTGAGATCTTCGAGCTGGATATCTTCGCGATCCTCGATCTCGAGATGGATGTTGTCCTCCCAGCCGCCCTGATCGAGTCCGCGGCGCATCTGCACGCCGGCGAGCGCCACGGAGATGCTGCGCGCGAGATTCTGCGCGGTGACACCGAGCTGACCGGCCTGTTCGGGTCGCAGTTGAACGGTGAGTTCCATGCGCCCGGACTCCGATTCGGTGTGTACGTTGCTCAAGTAGGGCAGCGTCTCGAGCACGGCGATTACGTCCTCGGCGATCGTGACGAGTTGCTCGGTGGAGTCGCCGATCAGGCGCACGCCCATCCCGCCGCCACCGTCGCGGGACCAGCCTCGACCACCCCGGGAGGAACGGAAGTAGAAGTTGACGTTGGGAACGGACGGCATCATGGCGAGGATGCGATCCTTGACCACGGGGGCCGCGTAGGGTGCGTCTTCGCGCATGTTGATGTAGACGTCGGCACGGTCGTAGTCGAACGTCGTGGAAACGTCGCCTATGCCGAGTTCCTCCCGGCTACCCATGATCGAAGCTTCCACCTCGTCGACGATGGCCTCCATGCGTTCGAGCGCGATGGTGCCGCGCACCCAGAACCGCAGTTGCAGCGTCTGGCTGTCTTCCTCGGGTTCCATGTCGACATCGAGCTGGGTGTAGCCCCACCAGCCCGCGAGGGCGATCAGCGCGGCGACCAGCAGCGCGGTGTAGCGGTGCCTGAGTGTGAACAGGATGATGCGTTCGTAGGCATTGCCCAATCGTTCGAAAACCCGATGCCGCGGTTCGCCGCGACCCTCGGGCATCCGGGCGAGGAGACTCGGAATCAGGGTTGTCGCGATGACTAGCGAAGCGGCGATTGATGTGCACAGGGGGATCGCCACGTTGCGCATCGCCGTGGTCGTGCCGACCATTTCCATGAACAAGGTCGGCACGAACACCACGATCGTCGTGAGTGTTCCGGCGGGGATCGCAAGCCCGA